>CAZBUF010000560.1:0-9466 GCA_964495025.1 uncultured Bacteroidales bacterium
GAGGGCGTATAATTGGCAATAAGGTTGGGCAACTCTGCTGAAAGCGATTCTTCTGATATTTCTCCTGGCTGGTTGTTTACGGCATCAGGTTTACTGTTAACAGCTTTCACAGGGTTGTCGATTGTTACTGCTGCCTTTTCAATTTTCGCTGTTTTACCTTCTGTCAATGGAACATCAGCAACAGGCTTATCAGTAACCTTAAATTCAAAATTCTGGGCGTTCATACAAAATACTGAGATGAACATCATACCCATTGTAAGAATGGATCTGTTAGTTTTTAGTTTGGGATTCATATGTGATTAATTTAATTTAGTACTTGATTATCATTTCTTCGCCCTGATTGATCTGGTTGGTAGAGATAGATTAATTCATTGAGAATAATCCGGAAGTAGTTGTTAATCTGCAAAGTCTGTAAAATACGAATTATACAATATTACAATGAATAATATATTGGTTTTTGTTTAATTTGTTTCTTAAGTACATTATGAGTTTGCCAATCTCTGTCTTAAGAAGGCATAAATGTAAAAATAAATTACTTTTATGCAAAAAAATGGCAGGGTTATGCCGCGTTTTTTTGACAGACTAACCGAATTTATATTTCTTCTTTATAGTTTTGTTGATAGACCATGTACATTCCAGACCTTGCTCAAATTCAACAAGGTCGCCGGGTCCGAAAGATACCTTATTTCCCTTTTTATCAGTTACCGTAGCTTCACCTTCCAGTATATAACATGTTTCTTTATCGCTGTAATACCATGGGAATTCCGAGGGTTCTTTGCTCCACGTTCCCCATGTAGCGGTTTCATTCATGTCCTTTTCCGTTGGTTTTCTTACTTTCATCATAGGATTATTTTTTTTAAGTTTATGGTATAATTTTATTTCACTTGTCAAATATAACATACAAATATAAGTAAATGAACTTTGAAGCCCAACTGGTTGACTCTTCGCGTATAATTGCCGATATGGTTGCCGAAAATGCAGGCAACAATAAGGAGCATTTTAAGGAACTTATGAGATTGTCATTTGACGGAAAACCAAAGATTGCCGCAAGGGCATCACGCGTCGCTACACTGTGTGTTGAGAAATATCCTTACCTGATAGAGCCTTATCTTGATAAAATAATAAATTCACTTCCTGAGAACGAAAGTATAAAGAAGAACTTCCTGAAAATTCTTGGCGAAGCAGACATAAAGTATAATGAGGATCAGCTTGGAATATTGTTTGATAACTGTTTTGAGATCCTGGTCAATGACATATCTTCCATAGCCAGCAAGGTTTACAGCATGCAGATATTATATAATATCTCTGAGGTTGAACCTGACCTGAAGATCGAGCTGATCAGTGCCATTGAGGAGCAGATACCCAGGGGCTCAAGCGGGGTTAAGTATTTTGGCAGGAGCATACTCAAAAGGCTTTACATGGAAACAGGAGGGGAGTAGATTTTTGTTACTTTTTTCCCCGAAGAAATTTCGGGATTGCAGATGCTCTCCAACTTGATAAAAAAGTAACCAAAAAATCAAGAGCTCACATAAATTTTGGATAAATCTTAAAGCTCGGCTCTTCTTTTCGCATTGCTAACCGTTTCACTTGCGCAATGCTTGAGTGCCCTCACTACGAGCCTTCGCTTTGATTTATTTTCCAAAATTTATGAAGGCTCATTTGAAGACTCAATTTAAGAGAAATATGAAACATTAGGATCATACATCAATCGCAATTAAGGATAATTCCGTCATTGAACGAATGTGAAGCAATCTCAACGTTATATCTTAGGGAGCTGTCCTTCTTAACTTGTTTTGTATTTCGTAATTGGAATTTGGAATTTATTTGTTATTTGTGTTTTGAGATTTGTTATTTCAAAAAGGAGGCTGTCCCCCTAATAATTCAGAATTATTTGTAACTTTAATTCCTTTTAGCTTTTTTAATTAAGTTATTTCTATAAAATTTTTATTAAAAATCTAATAAATAATAAAATGAAGAAAATAATAAAAATCAAACATTTGCTTGTCCCTGTAATAGTAATCTTAATTTGTTTTACAGGCCATGCACAGTTTAAAGCTGACATGTACAACATTATGGGAGGGGAGGAAAAGATTTTTAAGATCTTTTCTGATAACGGGAGCTACAGGTATGAGTTTGACGAAGACGGGCAACAAGGTGTTGTTATATCAAAGAACGGAGCCAGTGAGCTAATCATATTGATGCCACAACAGAAGATGGCAATGAAGATTCCTCTCGGAAGCCCCATGTCAATGGCAAACGATCCTGTGAAAGCTTATGAATATTACCGTGAAACTGAGAATGTCAAGGAAATTGGCAAAGAAACGGTAAATGGCATTGAATGCACTAAATCGGAGGTATGGAATAAAGATGAAAATGCCAATCAAAAACTATTTACTGTTTGGTATTCTGAAAAATATAAATTTCCTGTTAAGATAACCAACAGTATTAGTGGTTCAATGCAAAATGAAATGATATTAAAAAATATAGAGTCGTGGACTTCCGGGCCCGATAGTTTTGAAGTTCCCGAGGGCTACCAGATTATGGACCAGTCACAAATGGCCCCGCAATACTAGTATCATATGAGAGGGAAGATGGCCGCACGATAGCCTGTGTTTAATATGGGGGCCTAAGTTGCTGATTTCTGTTAATTTAAATGCAAAGTTTTTGAATATTGGTTTTAATTATGTAGTTTTAATCAAACAAAAAATTTATGCAATGAAAACAATTTTGTCCTGTGTAATTATTACCCTGCTTGTTTTGGGTATGTATTCCTTTAGATCAGCTGATATAAAGGAAGATTTTAATAAGGTGACTATTGAAAGTGCAGATGGAATACAGTATGAATTAGGAGATACTATTCCTAAGGTTAAAAAAGAAGCTGTGAAAGAAGAAAAGAAATGCAAGGAAGTGAAGAAGGAAGCAAAACCTGAGCCTAAAGTTGAGGAAGAAGTTGAGGAAGAAGAAGTTGAAGAAGAAATTGAGGAATAAACGATCAAAGAATAAAGAAGTATAAAAAAGGGAGCTTTAACGGGCTTCCTTTTTTATTTACAGTTCTCAGGTTTTTTTCTGCCTCTCTGGCGCATCAGGCAGGAGAGAAAAGCAGGTATCCTAAAAGTAGCTTGATCCGTCCCAGCAGTGGGTGCACAATCTCTCTTTTGGCAGTCCTATAGCTTCAACAAGGTCTTCCAGCTTCTGGTACATCAGACTTGTAAAATCAAGGTTCTTCCTTATCTGTTCAACCATCACTTTATGTTTTTCGCTGTTAGAATCAGAATATTCTGTCATATCATTATCATCTTTTCCTGTAAGTTGTTTTACGGCTTTACGTGCCGCAAGGTCAAGATGTGATTTGGAGCGGCTGAAGTTAAGGAATTCACAGGTATAGGTTAACGGGGGGCAGGCGATTCGCATATGTATTTCTTTTATCTCTGCAGCATAAAGGTCGCGGACATTATCTTTCAGCTGTGTTCCCCTGACTATGGAATCGTCAAGGAAGATACCGCGGCTTCCCCTGATAAGGGAAATATTTGGCAGCAGTTTCATCTTTGCTACAAGGTCACGCATCTCCTGGCTTTGAGGCATGAAGCTGCGGGGCCAGGTAGGTGTATATTTTGAATACGGACGTTTAAGGGGTATACGCCTTTCATTGATGTAACCCAGAGCATGGCCCACTCCCGAATCAGGAATACCTGCCACAAAATCAGCTTCGGTTTTATCTCTGCGCGCCAAAGCAGCACCACAGCGGTACCGGCATTCATCAACATTGACATCTTCATAAAATGACGGGGGATAACCAAAATAAACCCACAGAAATGCACATATCTGCATCTTTTCATTAGGCTTTCGAAGCTGTTCGTAGCTGTCAGGAGTGATCTGTACAACCTCACCCGGGCCAAGGTATTTTTCAATTTTATATCCGAGGTTTGAGAATGAGCAGGTTTCAAATGCCACGGCATAGGAATTTTCTTTACTTCCCAGAATAATTGGCGTTCTTCCCAGTTTGTCGCGTGCAGCAATGATCTTCCCTTCATTGAGGATAAGTATCGAGCAGGTGCCCTTCACCTTTTGAAATACATTTTCAATACCCGAAATAATGGATTCACCTTCGGCAATAAGCATGGCAACAAGCTCGGTGGAATTAATACTGCCGTCACTCATTTCTGAAAATGTGCGCCTCTGCTTTAAAAAGTATTTTTCAAGCTCGTCAATATTTACGATCTTACTTACTGTGGCAACAGCAAACCGGCCGATATGCGAGTTAACAAGGATAGGTTGTGCTTCGCTGTCACTAATAACACCTATTCCGCCGATCCCGGAAAAAGTTTTAACATCATTTTCGAATTTGTTCCTGAAATACCCGTCCTCAATATTATGAATAGAACGCTGAAACCCGTTTTCCCTGGAAAAATATGCAAGGCCGGCCTTTTTCGTCCCGAGATGTGAATGGTAATCAGTGCCGTAATATACATCATAAACACAATCGTTTTTTGAAATACTGCCAAAGAAGCCACTCATAATTTCTGTCTGTTAAATTTAAATTCTTTCTAAAAATAAAGGAAATTTCATACCTATTATTGGAATTGTAATAAAAAAGAAATTAACAATTTCAAACCGTTGTTATTTGTCCTGTAGAGTGAGGAGGTGTTAAAAAAAAGACGTTTTTTCATTATTGTCGCTTATACTTTGTAAGTACCAGGAATGAAAAATCTTCAAATTTTTAATGACAACTTATAATCAATAGCTAAGGAGGGTATATTTTATTATTCTGGCTTATAATATGTAAGTTAAATGTATATAAAAGCTTTAAATTATTACTAAATGCTTCAATAATACAGTATATCGGAATATTCAGGCATGATATTATGTATATTTGTAATCTGTTATTGATACCGGAATGCAATTTCTTAAGATCCCCGGCAGCGAAAACAGCAACTTTTCTTCATAAGTAATTGTTATTAAGTGGATAAAGGTTATTCATCTGAAATGAATCTTAAAGTGAATTGAGGATTATGAGTAAGCTAATGACACTGGATGTTTTATCCGGAATTAAAGGGGCCGAGGCTTCCGATGCAGTTAATGAACTGTTCCGGGTTATAAAAAATGCCCGATACGGGAATGAGAGTGATGATATATTAAATAGCAATGTAAGTAATATTGTTGATCTTGATGAATTGAGAGACGATAACGTAAATCAAAGTTCCGGCGAAGAAAAGAGACTCATAAAAGAAAATTTCCCTAAGGAAAAGAACGGGTACCTGGTTGTACAAAAAGTAATTGAGGAATAACTATGGCATCGGAGATATTAAAAATACATAACGCCCTGGCAGGCGGAAAAATATCATGCACTGATCTGATCAGGGAGAAGATTGCTGAGCTTAAAAAGAACACTCATAACACAGCCAATTTCCTGCTTACGGAGATGGCCATGGAAATGGCAGAAAAGGTTGATGATAAGATCAGGACAGGTGTTGAGATTGGTATTCTTGAAGGTATTCCGTTCGGAATAAAAGATGTTTACCTGCTGCAGGGTTGTCCTGCATCCGCCAGCTCTGATTTCCTGAGAAACTATAAATCGCCCTATACAGCCACTGCCATACAAAAATTACTGGATGCCGGAGCTATACCCATTGTTAAGGAAAACTGCGATAGTTTCGGCCATGGGAGCAGCAGTGAGAATACGGTATTCGGACCGGTGAAAAATGCCGTTGATGAGAAGCTTGTTGCCGGTGGTTCCAGCGGGGGGAGTGCAGTTAATGTTGCCAGAGGCTATACGGTATTCTCTATAGGAGGCGATACCGGCGGTTCTATCAGGCAGCCTGCAGGGTTCAACAAGGTATACGGCATGAAGCCCACTTACGGCAGGATTTCACGGTACGGGCTCATGGCTTATGCATCCTCCACCGATTGTGTGGGACCAATATCCCGAAGCCTTGAAGATATCCGTTTATTGTTAAATATAATGAGTGGAAAGGACCGGCATGATCAGACAACCTACGATTCAATGCCTGTTCCCGAAGAGGTGTTTGCAGACAGCTATGATGCAGACAACATTAAGGTTGGGTACTACAAGGACTTCCTGGAAAGTGAGGGGCTGGATCCTGAAATTAAAAAAGACTTTTTAAAAGTTATTTCTGTTATCAGGCAACAGGGAATCGAAGTAAAGGAAACGGACTTCCAGGATGCCGACCTGCTGGTCTCAACCTATTATACTATTGCCATGGCAGAAACAGCGTCAAACCTGGCACGGCTTGATGGCACGAATTACGGAAGCAGGCTTGAAGCAGCAACCCTTAAGGAAGCATATGCAACAACACGCTCGGAGAACTTTACAGAAGAAACCAAAAGGAGGATCGTCGGAGGCAACCAGGTATTGTCTCACGGTCATGCTGAAGAGATATACCTTAAGGCCAGGGTATTAAGGAACAGGTTCGCCGGCAGTTTCCGTGAGGTATTTAAACAGTTGGATATTATTATATCGCCTGTTTCACCAAATACACCGCCAGAGATAGGCAAAAGCCTGAGCGATCCGCTTTCCATGTATTTGTCTGATGTATATACTGTTGGTTTTAGCCTGGGTGGACTTCCCGCTTTAACTTTTCCAAAGGGGACAGACACCGGCATACAAATATCAGCATATAAGAACAGAGAAGATATTATTCTGAGATTTGCAAATTATCTTAAGAGGATAATATGATGGATATTAACAGACTGAACGGGGAAATAGAATCGAATGGACTGGAGGTGGTCATAGGCCTTGAAACGCATATCCGCCTGAATACTGCCAGCAAGCTTTTCTGCTCATGTGCCAATGAGGAGTCGGAGGAGCCCAATAAGAATATTTGCGCGGTCTGCACGGGCCAGATGGGCGTTTTGCCTGCTGTTAACAAGGACGCCATCAGGAAGGCCATATATTTTGGCAAGGCGGTAAACTCGGGTATGGCCAACACGGTGATCTGCTGGGACAGGAAACATTATGAATATCCTGATCTTCCTAAGAACTTCCAGCTTACACAGTTTCAGAAACCCATAATCCCTGACGGAACGATCAGCTGTTACAGGAATGACGGCACTATATTTTCCGTTGAGCTGGAGCAGGTACATATCGAGGAAGATGCTGCCAAACTGATGCATGAGCGGAACCATACGCTGGTGGATTTTAATAAGTCAGGTGTGCCCTTAATTGAGGTAGTTACAAAGCCCTGTATCCATAATCTGGAAGATGCCTCCATATATGGACAATATCTTCAGCGCATAGTCCAGAACCTGAAGATCTCCGAAGCGAACCCGGAGAAAGGTGAATTCAAGTCGGATGTAAGTGTCTCGCTTCGCAGGAAGGGCACTGATGAACTCAATGCCAGGGCAGAGATCAAGAACCTGAACTCTTTCAGGTTCATGGCAGAGGCGCTTGTTGAAGAGGTAACAAAGCAACTCGACTATTTCAGGGAATATAAAGAGTTCAGGCCTCAGCAGATAACGGTTTTGTTTGACGCTGACCTGAAAAAGACAAAAGTGATGCGCCGGAAGGAGTTTGCCGCAGATTACCGCTTTGCCCCTGAGCCTGATATCCCGCTGGTAAATATCAGGAAAGCTGTTGATGAGATAAATGTTGACAGCAACCTGCTGCCTTTTTCCGTTGAAACGACATTAATAGAAGGAGGGGTGCGCCCGCAGGATGCTAAATTTTTCACTTCCGATCCGTCTCGCTCGGGAGTGTTCCTTGAGCTCAATAAAGAGATCAACGACCCTCTTTTTGTTGCACGGGCCCTTACAAATAACCTGAGGCCTGAAGATTATAGTGATGCAATTAATATAAAAGCTTTTACTGACGTATTTTCATTGTTTAAAGAGCAGAAGATATCTGTATTGCTCTTTCAGGATACCATAAAAAAGCTGCTTGTTGACGGAAGTTTTGATTATAAAGGTCATTTTGAGGAGAACAATATATCTGAAGATATTATTGAGGAAAAGATTGCTGAGGCTTTTGAGGAAAATCCTGGTATTGTAAAAGAGATAAGGGCGGGAAATACCAATAAATCGGGTATCATGGTAGGTAAGGTTCTGCCGAAACTGGGTAAGTGGGCCTCCGGAAAAACCGTAAGGGAGAAAATAATTGAGAAACTTTCCGCCGGCGAAGTTAAAACTGCGGAGGGCATCCCGTCTGCTGAAGCAGCCTCAGGAAAAGTCACTGCAGGTGCTATTGCAAAAAACGGGAGCATGAAGAACGGGCGTACTGACATCATTTTAAAGGATAAATACAGAACGCATCTTATCACTGACTTATCCACAGCCAGTTTAAATGATACGGTAACTCTTTCAGGATGGGTGTCGAGTGTGAGGGATCACGGTGAGCTTGTCTTTATTGACCTGAGAGATTCAAGTTATGAAGTGTTCCAGGTAAGGCTGACAAGGGTTCATTTTCCTCTGCGCCTGGATGAGCTGGCAGGGCTAAGTGCGGAATCGGTAATAATGGTATCGGGAAAGATCATTGAACGGAGCAGTGATGACTATAACCCGGGTTTGCGTACCGGCACCATTGAGCTGGATGCACAGGCTCTGGAAGTGCTGAACTATGCCCGGCCCCTGCCTTTTGAGATAAGAAGGGCATCAGGGTCCTCTGCAAATGTCCGTTTTAAGTACAAATATCTTGATCACAGGAATGCCGATATCCGGCGCGCCATCATTAACCGCCACAAGGTGATAAAGCTTATCAGGGATATCCTTGAGAAGAAGAAATTCATCGAGATTGAGACACCTATCCTGACATCAGGGACCGATGAGGGAGCCAGGGAGTTTATTGTTCCCAGTCGCAAGTTTCCCGGCAGGTTCTATACACTGCCGCAGGCACCGCAGCAGTTCAAGCAGATGCTTATGGTGGGCGGGTTTGACAAATACTTCCAGATAGCACGATGCTTCAGGGACGAGGATTCGCGTGGCGACAGGCAGCCGGAGTTCACACAGCTGGATATCGAGATGTCATTTGTGAGCATGCAGGATATCATGGATATCAATACTTTCCTGTTTAATGAGATAGCAGGAAAGATCTACGGGAAAAGATGGAAACTGTTCCCTTTCAGGGTACTCACATATGCCGAATCAATGGATAAATACGGGACCGACAGGCCTGACCTGCGGTTCGGACTGGAGATGCAGGACATAACTGATATTGTCAAAGAGACATCTTTCCAGGTATTTACTGAACCCATCGACGAAGGAGGCATAGTAAAATGTATAAAAGTCGATAACAGGCTGACAGGTAAGAGGGTGTCCAAGGGGCAGATCGAAAAGCTTACCGGTATTGCACAGGAAAACGGACTTGGCGGACTGGCATATATTGTTGTGAATAAAGACGGATTACAGTCGCCGATAATAAAATACCTGGGTGAGGATATCGCCGTGAAGATCATTAGGGAGGTGAAGGCTGATGTCGGCGATGTTGACATACTTGTCAATAACGCGGGCGTGGTTT
>CAZBUF010000561.1:0-4802 GCA_964495025.1 uncultured Bacteroidales bacterium
TAGCCATATAACCTTATAGCAATTAAGCCATTTAACCATTCAGCAATTTAACCATGTAGCAATATAGCCATTCAGCAATTTAGCAATTTAACCATGTAGCCATTTAAACATACAGCAATTTAGCCATACAGCAATTTAGCAATTTAACCATGTAGCGATTTAAACATACAGCAATATAATATTACATATAATTAGCAAAGGTAAATAAAATGTAATATATTTGATATATGAAAAACAGCGATCTGGTATTCGGACTTATGGTATCGCTTGGAAAGGCGGAATATTCGATTGATGATTTGAAGTGGCTTACCGGGCCTTTTAAAGTAGCTGAGAATTGCATCCGCACTACTCTATCCCGCATGGTGTCAAAAAACGTACTGGAATCACGCAAACAAGGGCGAAATGCTTATTACAGGCTCAACAGAAAAGGGCAGAGGATAGGCAGTAATGTATCATTCAGCTTCAGGGAACCTGACTGGAGCGGATGGGACGGAAGCTGGACAGGAGTTTTATTTTCAGTCCCGGGCATTAAGAATTCTGCCAGGTATCATATCAGAAGAAAACTGGCTGCTTACAGATTTGCTACTTTATATCCGGGAGTATGGGTCAGGCCGTACAATATAAATGAAGATCATGAAAATAACCTTAAGGATATACTGAACAGCAGGCATTGCAGTATGGTTAGATTTCAGTATTTAAATGATATGGGTAAGGAGGATATTATCAGGCTGTGGAAATTAAATGAAATAAACGAAATCCTGGGCTCAGGATTGAAGATCATAAATAATAAGACCAGGGATATGGCTTCATTGTCAGCAGAAGAAGCATTTGTGGATCGTATGCTGACAGGGGGAGAAATGGTAAATATCCTTTTTAAGGATCCATTATTACCTGATGAGTTTCTTCCTGAAGGTTGGAATGGTAAAGGGCTGAGAAATGAATTTTCTGTCTGGGTGGAAGCTGTATCAGAGAGATCAAGGCCCTATTGGAGTAAAATATTTGAATAAAGGTTATTGTGTCTGAGATATATGATTATAATGTAAAGTATGAAAAATATGAATAATATAAAAAAAGCGTTGGGCCCATGCAGATTGAAGATTATTATAACGAAATAAAGGAGAAATCAAGATATTAACTTAAAAAATACATATATGAAAATCGTAGATCTTAATGATGAAAACAAACATCTGTATTTTGTTTGTCTCCTCGACCGTAATGCTGAAATGAAGGAAGTGGCAAATCATAAGGAGGACTGGTACAATAAAATGAAAGATAAGGGATTAGGCGTTAAGCTTGCTGTTGATAATGACGGAAAATACGGCGGTTTGATTCAGTATATGCCCATAGAACATTCATTTGCGGGCGGTAAAGATTTGTATATTATTAACTGTATTTATGTTCTTGGCAGCAAAAAGGACGGAGGTAACTTTCGGAAGAAAGGCATGGGCAGGGCCCTGATAAAAGCGGCTGAGGATGATGTCAGGAAAAGGGGTGCAAAAGGTATGGCAGCGTGGGGCGTATCGATCCCCGCTTTTATGAGAGCCTCATGGTTCAGAAGAAATGGCTACAGGAAAGTAAATAAAAAAGGGATTATGGTATTGCTCTGGAAACCTTTTTCTGACGATGTCCGGCCACCGGTATGGGAAGTTCAGGATAAGGAACCAGGCTTTGAACTGAATCCGGGAAAAGTAACCGTCACTTGTTTTGTAAACGGATGGTGCCCTGCAATGAACATTGTGCATGAACGGGCAAGGAAAGCATCGGCAGAGTTTGGAGATATGGTGGTGTTACAGGAAATAAATACTTTTGACAAAGAAGCGATGATATGCCACGGCTCGATGGATGATCTGTATATTGACTATAAGAAAGTAAGGATGGGGCCGCCTCCATCATACAAGAAGATTAAAAAGATAATTGCTGGAAAAGTACGGAAACTATAAAATATTATATGGTTGATGCCGGAAACCTCAAATCGTCATATTACTGTGAGGGAGATCTACTGTAACTCCTTAATAAGCCCTTCAAAAATTCCGGGATTTAAACAGTATTCTCATTGCGCCACGTAAGAAAGCAAAGTATATAAGTGCCGCAGTGAACCATCCCAGGGCAGAAATATACTCCTGGAATATAAGCTTTCCAGTAGCGAACATTAATGAATAGATCATTATTATTGAGCTTATCCAACCCATGAACATGGCAAAAATATACTGACCGGAATATATTTTTGAGAATTTTGCATATTCTCCCCAAAAGCCCATAGGTTCTATTCTCTGGCAGAACCGTTTTAAAACTTCTCCTTTTTCGGGAGGAGTAAGGTAAGTAATAAATACCCAGGCCAGAGTCGTGCCTCCTGTTATTATATACAGGTTGCCGGGGAAAGGTATGTTGAACTGATTATTCAGGATGCAGATCAGAATAAATGGGAATACAGTAGCAGTGATCTCACTCCACACATTAATGCGCCACCAGAACCATCTCAGGATCAATACAAGTCCTATTCCGCTGCAACACACCAGCATTAACTCCCAGATGCCTGTAATGGAATTAAAGAAAGTAGTGACGAATAATGAGATACCTGCAAGAAATATCGTGGCAAGCCTGCTTACCATGACATAGTGTGATTTTTTTCTATCATTATCATTAAATCTTTGTTCCCTGATGATAAATCTTTTGTAAAGGTCATTTACCAGGTATCCGGCTGACAGGTTAAGCTGGGTTGATATTATGCTCATATAGATTGCCAGGAAGGATATCAGCATGAAGCCCGTTAATCCGTAGGGCATATACTGCTTTATTACCATGAAATAACCCATTTGCCTGTTTCCATCGGAAAGCTCAGGGTAGAGTATGATGGTACAGAGTCCTACGATGATCCATGGCCAGGGCCTTAATGCATAATGAACGACCTGGTAAAAAAGTGTGGCCATAACAGAACCTTTCTCTGTTTTTACACTCATCATACGCTGTGCGAGGTATCCCCCCCCGCCGGGCTCATTGGCCGGTGACCAGCTTGCCCACCATTGAATGCCTATATACGCCAGCAAGGTAGTAACGCTGAACGATAAAGTTGAAAGTGATTTTCCGGCCGAACCTGACAGCTTTGGGAAAAAACTCAGGTAGCCTGGAGAAACTTCATTAAGCAGTATTTTTAATCCTTTTATTCCTGTTATCTTATAGGATGATAGAATAACGATTGCCAGGACAACGGAACCTGCAAAAGCGATAATAAACTGTAAAACATGAGTATAGGCAATAGCTTTTAGTCCTGATAAGGTTGAATATACCACAGTAATCAACATCACTACGGCAAGGCAAATAAATAATTGTGAATCCGTAAGGTTGAAAAAAGTTCTTAGGAGGGCCATCATTGAAATATTTAACCATGCAATGATCAGCATATTCAGGAACAATGCAAAGTACATCGATTTGAATCCCCGCAGGAAAGCAGCGGCCTTCCCTCCGTATCTTAATTCTATGAATTCAGGTTCCGTAAGAATATTGGCCCTTCGCCACAAATTTGCTAAGAAGAAAGTGGTAAATGTACCTCCCAGCAACATGCCCCACCATATCCAGTTTCCCGAAATACCTTTCTGGTTAACAAACTCTGTAATAGCAGCAGGATCGTTTACCGCAAATGCTGAGGCCAACATTGAAAACCCGGCAAGATACCATGGAAAGTTTCGTCCGCCGATAAAGAATTCAGTAATGTTTTTGGCGCCTGTTTTTCTGAATTTAAAGCCGGCAAACAGGACTATGAGAAAATATAATATTATAACTGACCAGTCGGTTATATTCAGGCTCATAATTATTTAACAGATACTTTAATAAGAGTATAACGTTGCAAAGTAATCATATAACATTCATAACTCCAAGTCCGAATAAAGCAAAATCATATTTTACGGGATCATCAGGGTCAAAATCCCGGAGGACTGCAGTAAGCTGTTCAACTGCTTTCCAGTCATTTTGTTTTCTTTCCAGAAGTCCCAGTTTACGTGCCACTGAACCTGAATGAACATCCAGTGGTATATATAAAGCCGACCGGGGAATACCCTTCCAGATGCCGAAATCCACGCCACGGTCATCCTTTCTTACCATCCATCTCAGGAACATATTGATACGTTTTGCAGCGGACCCTTTATTTATGTCTGAAATATGTTTTGATGTCCTGGCGGGCCCAGGAATTTCAAAAAACGCTTTTCTGAAGTCAACGATAGCATTTCTCAGATCTTTATATTTATTATAACTTCTTTCAAATATTGCTTTAATACTCCCGTGTTTACTGTAAATGTTTTTTAACGACTTGCAGAAATAAGCTGCATCGGCATAATTGAATGTGCGGTGCTTAAAGCTTTTCAGGGCAGTCAGGTCATGTTCATTTGCGTTGATAATAAAATCATAGGGTGTATTATCCATTAGTTTCATCAGCATCTGCCCGTTCCTTACAATTGTCTTACGCTGGCCCCATGAGATAAGGGCAGCAAAAAATCCTGCTATTTCAATATCACCGGGATCTGAGAAAAGGTGAGGAATTTGCACCGGGTCGGTCAGGATAAATTCAGGCCGGTTGTACTCGTCGTATTTCTCGTCCAGGAATTCTTTTATACCCGATATTTCCATAATTATTGAAGCAAATCAGAATGTGTGGTGCCAATACTGTTGCAGGGGCTCTTCTGTATTTGAGTTAATGATATAATTAAATAGTTGATGATCCTTATTTTTTAACCTGATATTTTCCCGTCGTGTATCACAAGCATTCTATCAGACATGTTAGCCAGTTCTTTATCGTGGGTAGCAATTACTAT
>CAZBUF010000562.1:0-14375 GCA_964495025.1 uncultured Bacteroidales bacterium
GAAAGTACGAATTTGACAGGAACAGCTGGTTATTTTATCCTGATATGGAATTTGAAGAGCCGTTAAAAGAGGAGCTTGAAAAAGTTAACAGCCAGTTGTCGGTGTTAAAAAAGAAAGAATATGACAATCAAATACAACTGGGTGATGGCTGTATGAAAAGGTCAGATTATGAAGAAGCATGGATGGCATATAACGAGGCATTGAAATGTTTCCCAAAAGAATCCTATCCGAAATCCCAGATTAAGAAGATAAACAAGGTTATAAAATCAATGGCATCTGCTGAGGAAAACTATGTCGCTGCTATTGAGAAAGGAGATTACTATTATGGTAATGAGAGTTTCAGATTGGCAATAACATTTTATAAAAAAGCATTATTGTATAAACCTGATGAAGATTACCCAGCAGTAAAAATAAATGATATTGATTCTATCTATAACGAGATATTTATTGAAAGGAAGTCAGCCTATGATGAAGCGGTTGCGCTGGCAAATGAGCATTTAAGCATGAAAGACTATAAAAATGCAATGCTTTATTTTAATAATGCCCTTGCTATTTTACCTGACGAGCAATATCCTAAAATAAGGATCTCAGGGATTAATGAATCATACAGACATATAATAAACAATGCTGATTCTCTATATAATGCAAAGATATTATCGGAAGCAAAGGAATTATATGAACAGGCTCATTCAATTAACCCTGATGATGATTATCCGGGAAAGATGCTGGCCGAAATAGAAAATGCACTTAAAGGATCAGAGCAGGAAGAGTATGAAACAGATGAGATGGCTGAAAGTATCAATAATGAGGTGAATGAAAAAGATAAAATAGATAAGAAATATGATAATGAGGCATATAAAGCGAATAAAACAGATGAGAGTCATGAAAATGAAGTGGCCGAAGAAGATAAGATAGTTGGCGAACCTTTAAAAGATATGGTTCAAAAAGAACGGGTGGTTGAAAGTCCTGATAATGAAGGGCATGAAGCTGGTAAAATAGCTAAGAGTCATGAAAATGAACCGGATAAAAAAGATAAAATAGTTGAGAGACCTAAGGATAAAGTGGCTGAAAAAGAACAGGTGGCTGAAAGTCCTCAGCAGGATGCAGGTACTTCTGAGGCCATGGAAGACATAAAGGAAAAAATCAGCAAATATCTGGGGGTGCTTGAAGAGAAGAGACATGCAGGAGATAAGAATGGTGAGAGTAATGTTTTAAGCGATTTAGGAAATATTTATCATGATAATAATAATCTTGGGCCGGCTATTAACTATTATACAAAATCACTGGAATTGAAAAAAGAGTCCGGCGATAATGAAGGAGCTTCAGCTGTTCTGAATGATATAGCAGTTGCCTTCTATGATTCAGGAAAATATGAGACAGCAGTGGACAATTATAAGGAATCATATGAAATAAATACGGAATTGGGAAATAAAAAAATATCAGCAGTGATACTGGATAATATAGGACAGGTATATGAGAATACATACCAGTATGAAAATGCAGTTAAGTTTTATGAGCAGTCACTTGGAATAGCACAGGAACTTGATGAAAAGGAAGAACAGTCTGTTCTTTATGATAAGATCGCAAATATATATGCAGAACAAAATGATTTGGCAAAGGCAGTCGAAAGCTATCATAAATCACTTGAGATCGATAAGGGGCTGAAGAAGGAAGAAGATGTTGCAGCTACATTAAATAATATAGGTATTGTATATTATAATATGGGTAAGATTGATTATGCTGCAGACTATTACAAACAATCATTAATTGAAACAAAGAAGACAGGTGATCGTAAGCAAACCTCTATTGCTTTAAATAATATAGGAAATATAAATTACAACGGGAAGAAATTCAAAAAAGCCATAGATCTGTATAAGCAATCCATAGAGATCAAACAGGAAATTGATTATAAAAGAGGTGAGGCAGCATCGTTGCATAATATCGGCAATGCTTATAAAAGGCTTAAGGACTATTCCCAGGCTATTGATTATTACAAAAAGAGTAATGATTTAGCTGATAAGATTAATTATCCGGAGGTTATGGCAAGAAATAACAGGGCCTTTTCAGAAGTTTATTCGGAAATGAAAGATTATAAAAAAGCTTATGAATACCAGAAACTTTTTGCCGAATTAAAACAAAATATACAGGATGCAAAAATTCAAATTTTTGAAGGTATATCAAAGGAAAGAAGAGAAGATGACCTGGCATTGATTGCATCACTCAGAAGACAGATACAAAAGCAGAAGCTTCTGGCTGAATATGAAGCTAACAGGAGGCAGAAAGAGATGGAGATAAAAAACCTTGAGCTGGCCAATGAAAAGGAAAAATCAAAGCGCCAGCGACTGATAATATTTGTCAGCCTTGCCGGATTAATTTCACTTATAATCTTTTCAATAGTAATCTGCAGACAATATTTCCAGAAGAAAAAGGCAAATATTGTACTTATTGAGAAGAACAGGCTTATTTCTTATCAAAAACAGCAAATAACCGACAGTATTACATATGCAAGCAGAATTCAGAAGGCAGTTCTCCCGCCAAGTCATTTTATTACACGTATTATGCCGCAACATTTCATTCTGAATATGCCAAGAGATATAGTAAGCGGAGATTATTACTGGACAACACAGAGAGGAAATGAAAGCATAATAGCTGTTGCTGATTGCACCGGACATGGTGTTCCCGGAGCATTTATGAGTATGCTGGGTATAGCATTTCTGAATGAGATAGTGAATAAAAGTGCTACGGTTAAATCACATGAGATACTCGATCAGTTAAGAATCAACGTTATGTCATCATTGCATCAAACAGGCAGGGAGGATGAAGCTAAAGACGGAATGGATATAGCTTTGATTATTGTTGACTTGAAAGAAAAGGCGCTTCAGTATTCAGGGGCACATAACCCGTTATACTTAATCCGGAAAGGAGAGATGAAAGAAGTAAAGGCAGATAAAATGCCTATTGGCATTTCGGCAAGATATGACAAACCGTTTAAGAACAATAAAATAAAACTTCTTAAGAATGACATGATATATATATTCACAGACGGATATCAGGACCAGTTTGGCGGAGAAAACAGAAAAAAATTCGGAATACGCCGCTTCAAGGAGCTTCTGCTGGAAATTCATAGTAAGACGGCCATGGAACAAAGAGATATACTTGAGGATACTGTTATAAGCTGGAGAGGAAATTCAGATCAGATTGACGATATCATGGTGATGGGCATGAGAATCTAAACCGGTAAAATAAGGAGCATTTTTTTTATCGGGTTTTATGTGCAACGAAATTTATACCAAAAAAAAGAAATTCACGCAATAATTTATGCTTTTCCCAGATCCTCTGTTCTTTATTTATTATGTCATTATAATTCGTTTCCTTAAATAATCCGGGTGGGAGGAATCTGATATATTCAGTAAGTTCATTATCAATAGAAAAATTATTACTACTGAATAATTTTCCCCACTGTTTCAAACTCCGGGTGTTTTCATTACCCAGCAAAATCTTTTCATCAAGCTTCTCATCATAAATTTCTGTTATCCTTTTAAAACCCCTGTTTAAAAAATTCTTAATATTAATAATAATGTTGTTCCCGTTTTCCTCACAAACAATAATCTTACCATCCATTTTTAGTACATGATTAAAAATTTTGAACGCATCTGTTATTGGTTCGAGATGATGCAACGTATCCTGCAGAATTATTGTATCATACGTATCAGTTTTATATTCTTTATCATACAGGTTCTCGTATCTGATATCCAGTGAATCCAGGTTCCCGAATTTACTCCAGTAATCCAGTCTTGCCCGGATTTTATCATAATAGAACTCAAGGGTGGTGCCTGTTACCTTATATCCATTTAAACACAGAAATATACTGGTTGTACCATAACCACAGCCCAGATCCCAAATGAGTGTGCTTTTATTGCAGGTATTTAATGAAATATATTTAAGTCTCTGTTCAAGGTAAGCTTTCCTGAATAAGAAAGAAGACCTGGAATCAAGTATCCTGTAATAGTCTCTCAATTTAGAATTTAACCCCAGTTCTTTAATGAATAATTCGAGAAATTCGTTTGTATCCATGTTTGTAATAATTTATTCTGTTATTCCAGGCAACAGATTGTTATGCTGTTTTTATCTGATATAAGTAATATTTTTGCAGGCGATAAATATATAAAAATGCTGATAAAACAAATTCAAAATGGTTAAAATTAACTTCATTATTTTCAGGAGCATTTCAGTTTTGTTCAATATTATTCATTTTATGAACATAATGAGATATTATTGTTGATTTGTATTATATGATTTTGTTATATTGCTATATAACTTATAAAATCGCTTTATGAATCGGATTGACAGGATCATGAAATTAATAATTACAGATGATCAGTATGATATTTGTGATATACGCCCCCGTCTCTGCGCCGCAGGAGTATGCCGCCATTTAAGAACGCTATTATAAAAACTTTTTAAAAAATGTAAAATAGTATTTCCTGCTGACATAGGGTTGTCACAAGCATTAATTATATTAGCTGAGAAGTTTGGTACATTAATCAGGAAAAAGTGATCAGCCTGTACCGTAAGAATTAAACGCTTTATTCCCGATGATTTCAGGAAAATGAATTATATTATTTCTGAAAAACTGCTGAATCATGCTTTTTATTTGCAAATAACCGGACAGGCATGGACGGGCATTCACCGGACAGGTATGAATATACGGAACATGAAAGAGTCTGTTGAGGATATTGCAGGAAGAAAGGAATTGCGAAGGATCAGAAATATAGACAACACAATAGAAGGATATATATTGAAGATATTGCAACTTTAATAATCACAATCAGCCAGTAATAGTTTAAACATTATGAAATGTCAATACTAGTACAACTTCAGAAAAACAAAGGTGCTGTTTCATTCGTTCCGGGTAAGTCCCTTGCAAAAGATGCCTTAAACGGTAAAACCGAAATACTGACCGAAGCTATCCAGCTGGTTAAGTCGGATTAAAAACCCATGAACAAATAACTTACATAAAAAAATAAAAATTATGAATGAAGTAATAATTGATAAAACTTTGGTATCAAAATGCGGACTTTATTGCCCGGAATGCCAGAAACTATAGCTGATTGCAAGCTTAGTTCAGATATATTATCTTGTTATTAGAAATTAATTAAAACTGATTATAATGGTAAAACAAAGGATCATTGAAACAGATAAAGGAATTCAGGATGAAGGTATAGCAAATGAGTATGATAAGATCATGAGAAAAGACAGGGATAAGGGAATACTGTATACCAATGATATAATTAAGTCAGGGATACAAGTCGGTTTTGCACTGGAAATTGGATGCGGCCCCGGCTACCTGGGACTGGAATGGCTGTCAAAAACCAATAATACATCTTTGACAGGTATTGATATAAGTGGCGCTATGGTAAGTATTGCATGTAAAAACGCTGAAGAATACGGATTTTACGGGGGAAGGGCGAAATATATCAAAGGTGATGCCCATGACCTGCCTTTCAGTGATGCAAGTTTTGACAATGTATTTACAAATGCGACATTGCATGAGTTAGTAGACCCTCCTGTAGTACTTAATGAAATATTCAGAGTGCTGAAACCGGGTGGTAAGTATTATATAAGTGACCTGAGAAGGGATATGAACCCGGTAATAAAATATTTTATGAAGAAAAGCACAAAATCCAAAGAACTGGTATCCGGACTGATATCTTCAATAAATGCTGCATTTACTAAAAAAGAGATAGAGGAAATGATGAAACAATCATATTTTAGAGATTACACTGTTACTTTAAATCCATTTAGTATTTTTATAAAAGGAATTAAAAATTAGCTAACAGATTTAATTTTCATTACTGCACTTCAGAACGTCATAAAACCATGATAAAAAATGAAAACTATAGGATTATTGGGAGGCACAGGCTATATATCCACTATCGAGTATTACAGGATCATAAATGAGGCAATAAACAAGCGGCTTGGGGGGCTTAATTTTGCCAGGTGTGTCCTTTATTCATTTAATTACCGGGAGATTGATGCTCTTAACAAGAAAGAAGATACACAGGGTGTATACGAAATTCTGTTAAATGCTGCAAGCGGAGTAATTGAGGCAGGAGCTGAATGTATATTATTATGCGCAAATACTTTACATTTTTATGCTGATGAACTGGAGAAAAACATTACTGTACCATTAATTCATATTGCTGCTGCAACTGCAAGGCAGATTATAAGTCAAAAGATGTCAAAAGTGGCGTTGCTGGGCACAAAACAAACCATGGAACAGGATTTTTACAAATCAAAACTTAATGATGAAGGCATAGAGGTTATTATTCCTGATAGTGATGAAAGAGAATTCATTAATAGTACAATAATTAATGAACTTTTACACGGCATATTTAAAGACGAAGCAAAAGAAAAATTCATTGGCATAATCAAAAGGTTAAACGGTATTGGAGCGGAGGGAATAATTTTGGGCTGCACTGAGATACCGTTACTGATTAAACAGGAAGATATTGATATACCTCTGTTTAATACACTGGAAATACATGCATTGGCGGCTGGTGATTTTGCTCTGGATGATAACTAAGAATATTAATGCTTTGCCAGGAGTAATATTCTTATAAAGTAAAGCCTATTCCTGCAAAAAGATATGTATAATCTGATAATTCCAGGCCCAGTGTAACATTAAAATGACTAAGATTTAATATAAAACCTGCTTCACCAATAAAACCCCCTGGAGGATAAATAGAGTCATAACTATAATCGTATAGCTCATAATTTCCCGCACCCGCACAAACACTAAGGCTGAGTTTTTCTTTTTTCACAATCTTTAATATTGGGCCGAGTATCACAATTGTTTTGTCACGCAGCTGCGGAGAATTAATTCCATAAATTATACTGACATATCCACCCACCCTGTTTGGTCCCAGGAATCCTATACGTCCTCCTAAAGGCAGGTAATCATTCAGTGATCTGATACTTAAGAACAAGTCATAATCCCAGAATGTATATTTATTTTCCGAAGAAGCAGTCACTCTAAATTTAATCTCTCCTTTAAGTTCATATAAATCATCCAGTACATTCCATACGATCTTTTTCTTTCTGCCGGCAGAGATTTTTCTGCCTGCATCTCCTGTAACAGACTTCAGGGATATATAAGTTTTCCCGTAATCCGATGTGTAGTATGCATTTACCGAACAACTGCCCTTATTACCATTTGAAATAAGGTCGTAAAATATTATTATTTGCTCACCTTGTTGTTCGAATCTCACATTTTCAACTAACTGGGAGAATGTGTTTATCTGAAATAAACATAAAAATAAAAGCAGTGAGTATTTATGTATGATATTCATTGAATATTTTTGTCTGAGTTGAAAATAAATAATATAGACAGCAGATCAATAAGTTTATATGCAATTTAAAATAACTTTTTCAGAAAGTCAACAGTCTTTTTAATCGCCTTCTCAATGCCGTCGGGATTAGTGCCTCCTGCGGTTGCAAAGAACGGTTGGCCACCGCCGCCTCCATTTATTTCTTTTGCTGATTCCCTGATTATCTGTGAGGCATTAAGATCTTTTTCCTTTACCAGGTTGTCTGATATCATGATTGTGAGGTTGGCCTTGCCAGCCAGGTTGGCACCAATAACCAGGAATAAGTTATTAACCTGCCCCCTTATCTGGAAAGCAAGATCCCGTATGGCATCTGCCGAGTTTATGTCTATCTTACGGGCTATAACATTTATATCTCCAACTTTTTCTATTCCATTTATTAACTCAGATTTCAGATTTTTAATTTTCTGTTTGCTGAATACACCAATTTGCTTTTGCAATGATGCATTTTCAGAAATCAGATCCTTTACAGATTTTTCGAGGTCTTTGGGATGTTTTAGGAGTGCTGCGATTTTGTTTATAACCTTTGACTGGTTAATAACATATTCTTCTGCTTTTTCTCCGGTAATAGCCTCGATCCTTCTGATGCCGGCTGCAACGGCATTTTCAGAGATAATCTTAAAAAATCCTATCTGCCCGGTGGATTCAACATGCGTACCGCCACATAATTCAACGGAATCGCCAAACCTGATGACACGCACGTGGTCGTCGTATTTTTCCCCGAACAGTGCAATTGCCCCTTCTTTTTTGGCTTTCTCAAGAACCATATCCCTGTTTTCCTGCCGTGATATGTTTTCCCTGATCTTAAGGTTTACAATAGACTCGATTTTAGATAGTTCATCTTCGGATATTTTCTGAAAGTGTGAAAAGTCGAATCTTAAATAGTCGGGGTGAACAAGTGACCCCTTCTGTTCTACATGGGTTCCCAGGACATCTCTTAAGGCATTATGAAGCAGATGAGTAGCAGTATGGTTATTAGCTGTATCAGACCTGCTTTTATTATTTACACATGCTTTAAATGCTGCCAAAGGGTCTTTGGGCAGCTTTTCAGTAATATGAATTATCAGGTCATTTTCCTTTATTGTGTTGAGTATCTTAATTTTTTCCTTATTATGCTCAATGTGTCCGGTATCCCCTACCTGACCGCCGCTTTCAGCATAAAAAGGCGTGCTATCGAACACCAGGTGATATAAATCTTTATCTCTGGTCTTTACTTTTCTGTATTTTGTAATTTTTATATCAGCGATAAGATGATCATAACCAACAAATCCTGCAGTTTCACCTGCATTTATGATAATCCATTCATCAGTGTCAACATTAGCAGCATTTTTTGAACGTTCCTTTTGTTTTGCCATTTCTTTCTCAAATTCATTTACGTTTACTGAAAGGTCATTTTCCTTGAGGATTAATTCCGTGAGGTCCAAAGGAAATCCATAGGTATCGTAAAGTTCAAAAGCAGTCTTGCCAGATATTGAACTGCTCTTTTCTGACAGGGCGGCGCCCATTATCTGATCCAGGAGTTTAATGCCGGTTTCAAGAGTGCGTAGAAAAGACAGTTCTTCTTCTTTAATAACTTTCTCAATTAATTTCTGCTGTGTTTTAATCCCGGAAAAAGTATCACCCATTGTTTTAACAAGAGCTGGTACCAGTTTATGCATAAACGGATCTTTTTGATTAAGGAAAGTATAATAATAACGCACTGCTCTTCTAAGTATCCTTCTAATTACGTAGCCTGCTTTTACATTTGAAGGAAGCTGGCCATCAGCAATTGCAAACGCTATTGCCCGCAAATGATCAGCAACCACCCTCATGGCAATGTCCGTATTGTTCGATTTCCCGTAATTTATTTTACACAAGCCTGAAATTTCGTTGAGAACAGGCAGGAACAGGTCGGTGTCATAATTAGAGGTCTTTTTTTGTACAATCATGCATAAGCGTTCAAATCCCATGCCCGTATCAACATGTTTTTTGGGAAGGCTTATTAATTTGCCATCGGCTTTGCGGTTGAACTGTATGAATACCAGGTTCCATATCTCAATGACCAGTGGATGGTCTTTATTAACAAGAGATGCACCTTCTTTAACCTTTCTTTCTTCATCCGGTCTGAGATCAATATGTATTTCCGAACAGGGGCCGCATGGCCCGATATCGCCCATTTCCCAGAAATTATCCTTTCTGGAACCGAACACTATTTTATCTTCATCAAGGTACTCTTTCCAGAAATTAAATGCTTCATCATCTTTTGCTATACCTTCATCTTTACTTCCTTCAAATACCGTAGCGTATAATCTGTCCTTATCAATATTTAAATCATTTACAAGAAATTCCCATGCCCATGCAATTGCTTCTTTTTTGAAATAGTCTCCAAACGACCAGTTACCTAACATCTCGAACATCGTATGATGGTATGTATCATGCCCTACTTCCTCAAGATCGTTATGTTTTCCTGAAACACGAAGGCATTTCTGCGTATTGGCAATCCTTTTGTGTTTTATTGAAGAGTTATCAAGAAAGATATTTTTGAACTGATTCATTCCGGCATTGGTAAACATCAGGGTAGGGTCATTTTTTACGACCATAGGGGCAGAAGGTACTATTTTATGTCCCTTTAAACTGAAAAAGTCAAGAAATCTTTGTCGGATAAGTGATGAATTCATGCAAAAAATAAAAAATAGTTTGACGACATTATAGGCATATTAACAACATTCTTCTAATAAATGGTTTGTAAATTTAAATTTTTTCTTATAGATTTGTTGCAATCAGTGCTAATTAATTACTTTTTAAATCACTTGGGAATAAATAGAAAAAAATATAAGTATAATTATTCTACATTAAATTTTGAAGAAATAGACAGCAGCAAAGGGCAAATGATAAATAAAGCCCTGTTTTTTTTGTTTATTCTCGGTTTTGTAGTCTGTGTAGATATTTGCATTCTCTATATTATAGGATCACCGAAAGAATTATCATTATCCAAAAAGAGCGATGAATTAACCGGCTTAATAGAAGTTATTAACAATCAATTGGATAGTGTAAGTGCTATTTTAAGTAACGAACACTTTAAAAATGATAATTTATACAGAATAATTCTTGAGGTTGATACAATACCCAAATCGATAAGGGATGCCGGTATTGGAGGATCGAAGAAGTACAATAATCTTGAAGATATTAACAGAGCGGGTGAAATTATTAGTGTGGCACAAAAAATTGATAAACTTTACAGGCAAATAGAAATTCAGACGGAATCATATGACTATTTAAAGGACAAGGCGGATGAAAATATAAAAAAAATAGCTTGTATACCGTCTATACAGCCAGTATCAGTGAAGGATTTAACCTTTATTAGCTCCTACTTTGGTGTGAGAGTTGACCCCTTTTCCAATTATATAAGGCCGCACTACGGGCTGGATTTTGTTGCGCCAAGGGGAACAAAAATTTATGCAACAGGTGATGGAATTGTAACATTCTCGGAATATTCTCGTAAAGGCTATGGGAATGAGATCATTATTGATCATTTTTTCGGATATAATACGAGATACGCGCACTTAGACAAAATTTTAGTAAAAGAAGGTGAAACAGTGAAAAGAGGGCAGTTAATAGGGTTATTAGGAAATACAGGCCGTTCAACCGGACCACATTTACATTATGAGATACGGTATAATAATCAACCTATAAATCCTATATATTATTTTGCTGATGAGATATCCGAACAGGAATATGAGAGAATGATTAAGCAAAAAAAAAGTTGATTATTGACTAACTAAATACGTTTTCTACCATGCCAAAAAGTAAGTACAAATTCAATCCTGAGTCGCTTAGTTACCTGAGGATTGAGAGAACTTTCAAACAGAAATTTCTTATCTTTTCAGGTTATTTCTTTACGTTTGTTTTTATTGCATTTATTGGCTATACTATAATAAGTTCATTTCATGATACGCCAAAAGTGAAAGGCCTGAAAAGACAGATTAGTCTTTTAAAAACCAATTATGAAACATTTACAAAGGATCTGAATAACGTGGAAGATTTGCTCCAGTATTTGCAGGAGCGGGATGACAATATTTACAGGACAATATTTGAGGCTGAGCCGATTCATAAATCAGTGAGAGATGCTGGTTTTGGGGGAAGTAACATGTATAGTGATATGGAAATGACTGACGGAGAGATAGTATCACAAACTGCCAAGAAGCTTGATAAAATCAGAAAAAAAATATATATTCAGTCAGTTTCATATGATGAACTCGTTAGCCTGGCAACAAATAAAGAAAAGATGGTAAGATCTGTTCCGGCAATTCAGCCTATCTCAAATAAAGATCTGACCCGTACTGCATCAGGCTGGGGCTACAGAATCCACCCCATATATAAAATAAGGAAATTCCACTATGGCATGGATTTTACATCACCCATGGGCTCGGAAGTATATGCAACAGGAGATGGTACAATCGAAGTGGTTAATTCTTCAAAGAGAGGCTATGGAAATAAATTAATCGTAAATCATGGTTTTGGATATAAAACGCTTTATGCACATTTAAGCGGATTTAATGTTACTGAGGGACAAAAGGTTAAAAGAGGTGATGTTATAGGATTTGTAGGAAGTTCAGGATTATCCACGGCACCACATTTACATTATGAAGTGCATTTAAATAATAAAAAAGTAAATCCTATAAATTATTACTTTAATGACCTGAACGCTAATGAATATGACAAAATGATTGAAATTTCGACAAAATTTGGAAAATCTTTTGATTAAAAATTATTATACTTCATAGAAAAAAGGGAGGCATTGCATTGCCTCCTTTTTTTTTGGATGTTTCTGCTTATAAAATATGTTAACTACAATCATTTAAATATTGAACAGTCAGTTATGCAGTATAACTTTTCAGTAAAATTATAACATGCTGTGCAAAACTTGTGAAGATATATCATATATTTACATAACAGCAATAGCGGATACAGGCTTAAAGGAAGATATTACAGACTGAACCTGGTATTTAACTGAAGATTTTTATGAATTAACAGTGCTATAAAACCATGAAGAATTTATTACTACTATTAACGGGTATTTTGCTTAACACAACTGTCATTGCACAGGATTTGAAAGTCAGTCGTGCTAATATCGGCGCTGAATCCCATCCCGGTAATGCAGAGGTTAAACTTACCCTGATAGCCAGGTTCCGGCACTACTCACATAATACAGACAATAGTAATGATATTTACGATAAAAGTGTTAATTCACCCAAATCAGTACTAATACTGGAAGAAAAGAATAAGTTTTATGTCAACAATCTGGAAAGTGCTTCAACATCGGTTTATGATCTGGAAAACCTAAAGCTGATCAAAATCATCAGACACAGCTTCTCTTCTGCAAATTCTTATTTATTCAGGGATACATCATTATTCGATTATAAGTTCCGGACAAAAACGGGTCAGTTCAATGTATTTAAAGGCAAACCTGTTGAGGGATGTTTCTCGCACAACAATAAGTATTTATGGGTAACATATTACAGGAGGTCTTTTGATCTGAATGCGGTCGATCCTTCAGCCGTAGCGATTATTGACACTGATAAGGATGAAATAGTTCGTGTGATGCCAACAGCCCCTCTTCCCAAAATGATAGCATGTTCACCGGATAATAACTATATCGCGGTAACTCACTGGGGAGATAATACTATTGGAATAATAGACATCAGCAGTGAAGATTTTAATGATTTTAGATATATCAGATTATTTGAGGTAGGGAAACGCATTACTCTCAGTTATGATAACGATACGAAGGTAGACAGGGACATAGGTTGCGGGAACTGCCTTCGCGGCACTGTATTTACACCTGACAGCAAATATTTGCTTGTCGGCAGGATGGGAGGAGGAGGCATTGCAATCTTTGATATGTCTGATATGAAGTACGTTACAAGTGTATCAGGAATGAAATCCAACATCCGGCATCTGACTATTACAGGTAATCAGCTGTATATTAGTACAAATATTACAGGCTATGTACAAAAAACCGGTATTGATAAGCTGATTGACTATATTCTGACATCAGGATCAGATTATAACAACTGGGATAGCAAATACGTTGGCAAGGGTGTAAGGACAATAGCTGTTTCATCTGACGGCAATTATATTTTTGCAGCTGTGAATAACGAAAGCAAAGTAGCAGTTATAAGGGCGTATGATATGAGCATCATATCAACAATAGATGCGGATTCTTTTCCTGTTGGCATGGATATAACTGAGGATAATACAATGCTGATTGTTACATCCCAGGGAAAGCCATCCTGCGGAGGCGGGCAGTCTGTGATGATATTCAGAATTGAAAAACTGCAGGATATATAAGCATATAAGTCACTGCTTTATATTAATATAATTCATTACAAAAAGTTTTTGAATAAGAATTTTAAAATATTTCTTTTACTTCAGTGTATTATTATTTTAACCCTTGGAGTATCGGATAACGGGATAGTATCCCATGACCTGTCCTGCAATTCCTCAAATGATATTTATGACTCAATAAATTATGAAATACTTATCGGTACTTACCTTGGTAATGAAAGAAGAAATTATTACGGTAATGATGCTCCCTCAAAAATGAATGAAATATGGAAATTATATCTTGGAAAGGGCAAAACAACAATTTCGAGAAAAATTGGTGAAAAAGAATGGGAAGGAGCAGGATGGACAGGGCAACCATTATTGGTCAAAGAAAATGACAGCCTTTACCTGATACAGGGGGCGTATGATCACAACCTGAAAAAAATTGATGCCCAAACGGGAGAAATTGTCTGGCAATATAAGTTTGATGATGTAGTTAAAGGTACAGGAACAATATGGAACAATTCCAAAAGCCCTGAAAGGGAAAACAAACTGGTTATCCTTCAGGGAAGCAGGCTGGGACTCGGAAATTATATTGACACAAAACATATACCCTCGTACAGGGCAATTTCTTATTTTACAGGAGAGGAGTTATGGAAACTTGATGTTAAACTGACCGAT
>CAZBUF010000563.1:0-5396 GCA_964495025.1 uncultured Bacteroidales bacterium
CCTCCCGCATCTTATCCATAACTTCCATGATGCCTATAGTCTCATTCAAGGGTATTATCCTGCTTTCCAGCTCGCCTTCCTGAATGCAACGAACAACTTCTTCCACTTGATAAATAAATCCATTGTCATGATTATTTTCAAGAATATCTATTGTATTCTTTATATCATTTGTCCCCTCATGTTTATATATAGTAAATTGTTGCCCTGTCGGGAATTGAGGGAAAGTTATAAATCCCTTCGTTCCATAAATAATTGCCTCATTCGTCATTTTCAGATTATAACTTGTGCAAATGGTAGTTAAACATCCGGATGGAAATCGAAACATGTAATTTGATATTTCATCCACACCCAGATCACTGAAACGCGCCATGGATTTAATATTCACTGGCAGTTCACCAAGCATATAGCAAACAAAGGAAATTGGATAAATTCCCAAATCCAAAGTAACACCTCCTGCTAATGCCGGATCTTTAAGCCTTTTTTCATACTCGGATGCAATAAACCAACCAAAAGAAATATTAACTTGCTTTACATCACCTATTTCATGGTTTGTAATTTTCTTTTTTAACATCTTTACGCTTGGCAGGAATCTTGTCCAGATGGCTTCCATCAAAAAAAGGTTCTTCTCCCGTGCAATGCATACAAGTTCCCGTGCTTCCTTTGCATTGACAGTAAATGGCTTTTCTATCAATACATGCTTTCCATGCTCCAAAGCCAGTTTGGCATTATCGAAATGAAAATTATGTGTCGTGGCCACATAAATTATATCAATTTCTCTGCTGTTTACTATCTCCTGATAGCTATAAACATTCTCAACACCATTTTTATCCGCAAATATTCTTGCTTTGGACGGTGTTTTGGACGCCACTGCATATAGTTGATTGTCCGGAGTTATTTTGAGGGCATCAGCCATTTTATTAGCTATGATTCCTGCTCCAATAATACCCCAATTTAGTTTTCGTTTATTATCCATTATTGTTACTATTTTGTTACTCGAATCATGCAACTCCCCCCTATCCTATTAATATACACATATTTTAAGCTTCTGAATTTTGCCGGTCGAACTTATCCTGTTCGCTAAGCAAATTGGGTTCTCAAGCTATGAATTCATTTCTCATTTGAGAGAAAAATCGAAATTCTAAATAGAGATTAACATTAAATCCGTCAATAAATTGAAGGTCTGCATAATAACATCATTCCCTTATTTGTTTATTTATCGAAAAAAACATATTTTTAGATATTGTTATAGAAATAAATTTGATAACCAAATATATACAATTTGTATATATCGTAGTTTGGGTAAAGGATCACAAGGGAAAAACAAATGTATTATTGAGAGCGTAAACCGAATTGCTTATATTTATATATAAATTAACCGCTTTAGCGGCACATAGAGTGAAAACGGATTAATAGTTAATAGTAAAATTACATCTTAAAATAAAACTTGACATAGCTAAAATAGGGCTTTTATTAAAAAAAACAGACATGTTTGTACTTATTACATCCAAATACTTTGATAAAGTATAAAAATGGTTTCTATTTTTAATAAATCACTAATTAAATACCTAAATTATGAAAAACTCTACAAAAATTATCAGTTTATTAGCATTTGCTTTTTTATTAGCTAATGTTTCTTTTGCTCAAACCTATTCTAAAGTTAAAGTAACCCTTAAAAATGGAGCTACTGTCGAAGGGAAAAAGGGAAATATTACTGAAGAGTCGGTATCTTTTATGGAGGGAACTACACTTAAAACCTATGATCTTTCTGGCGTATCTCTTATTCAAGCAAAAAAAGGTAAGGCTGGAAAGTGGGCTCTTGGATGTGGTGGCGGATGTCTTGGAGTATGTATTATTGCCGGAGCTGCTTCAGGGGCAGAAGGCATTGAAGAACAAGGAGGTACAGTAGGACAATATATTGGAGGTAGTATACTTTGGACAGGCATCTTTACATGCATTGGCGCATTAATTGGACACCTGGCCGATGATTATAATAATGTATATTTGAATAATAAGACATCATCCCTTATAAAAAGTTTAGACCTTGGCTTAACAAGTAACCAGGTTGCGAATTATAATTTAACCCTATCGTATAATTTTTAAAACTTAAATATTATTGAGGCTGTTTTAAAAGCTAAAGAAAACATTGTATATTCTGACACCAATCAATATTTTTACAATGATAAAACTTTAATCTCTTAAAATAGCCTTAATATCAAATATTTGACTCTTGAAAAAAAATTGCTGTAATTATTTTACGTTTCTTTTACTTCTAATATGTTTCCTCTTTTTTCCAAATCAAACCAAAAGCAATTCAATTGATAATATTATTGCATTTGGAGATTCACTTTTTAACAACGGCAATTACATACCTGCCCTGCATGAATATAAAAGAGCAAACTTTTTTGCTGATTCCTCTTTTAAGTTAGCTACAGTTAGTCGTATTGCCAACACATATTTTTCCCTTGCTGATTACAAAAATGCCAGGATTTATTATGATTCCTCTTCGCATTACTCCGGAGATGAAAATATAAAAATGGATTATTACTTTCAAAAAATAGTTTGTTATATGTCGGAAGGCGACTATGCAACTGCCCTACTTAGGTTAGAACAGAAGCCAAATATAACAAGTGAATTTTATATCACAAAAAAGAACCTTTACAATGGCATTTGCTATTTTGGTTTGGAACAATATGATTCTGCGTATTTACATTTGAAAAAATCAATTCCTAAAAACGATACTTCTAAACTAATTAGATTAAAAGAGCAATTCGAAGAACATAAAAAACTTAATAGCCCTAATGAAAATATTGCTATAATGCTTAGCATAGTATTACCCGGAGCAGGACAAATATATGCGGGCGATGTAAAGAACAGCTTAAATTCTATACTTTTAGTTGGTAGTATATTGTATGTAGGTGTTTTTGCTCCCTCAATAAGTTATTACTTAACATTACCTTTTTTTTACCGTTACTACATAGGCGGATTGTCGCATGCCAGGCAAATTGCTATAGATAAAAAGCTTAGAAAAAAACAAGATTTCTACTTGAGTTTGGATTTATTCGATCCGGCTTCTTCTGATTCATTATATTTAAAAAAGCTTTTTAGTATTTCAGAGCATAAAACTAATTATTCAAAGTATATCGAAGAATCTAATACAGAACTCAAATTACTATTAACATTATCATTTCTATTTTATAAGAAATTTATTTCATCACAAGATGTTAATGCTTGTGTTTTTCAACCTTCATGTTCGATTTATATGATGGAAGCTGTTGAGAAGAAAGGAGCTTTAGTTGGTTTTCTTGACGGGATCGATCGTTTATTGCGTTGCCATTTCTTAGTTAGTAAAAAAGATTATTTATATGATTCTAAAACAGAAAAATACTATGACCCTCTTTAGAATTCTTCTTAGAATCTGTACTTTATTAGCATTATGCAATTCATATGGATTTTCTCAGGATTTACTTAATTATGCAAACTCTTTGAAATATGCTACATTTTTGTTCGAAACAAAACAATATCAAGGATCGGCAATAGAATTCGAAAGGGTCGTTTTTCTTGCTCCAAATGATACTTCTGCAAAACTTCAACTTATTAAGTCATATAGATACTCTGGCAATTATACTAAAGCAAAAAACAGATTAGAAAATATTTTTCCGGAGAATATAAATTCATTACCAACTGATTTTGCTAAAGAATATGTTAAAATCCTTCTTCATGAGTACCAGTACGATAATTTAACATATTTCCTAAAAGACAATCAAAATCTTTTTTTTTCTGATGCAATTGGATATCAATATGGTTCTTTAATAATGCAGAACAAATGGCACGAAGCAACAATTTTCAAAGATAAAAATATCAATACATTACTTCAGTTTAATGTTTTTGCATCTTTAAAAGAGATAGAAGAAAAAGGATTGAACGACAAATATAAAAATTCCTTGTTGGCATCAGGCATGTCAGCCCTAATACCCGGCTTCGGAAAAATATATACAAATCAATGGAAGGATGCCATATATTCTTTCCTTTTTGTTTCTGCAGCTTCGTACATTACTTATAAATCGTATGAAAATAATGGTTTTAGCAACAACACAATAATTTTCGGCTCAATTGCAGCAAGTTTCTATTTGGTTAATATTTACGGAACTCATAAAAGTGCAAAACGCTATAATCAGCGAATAAATCACAATTACACTCATAAAGCAGAAGAAATATTGCTTAATAACTAATTGTTTTAAAAAATTTGTTTTACCGGAGATGTATCTGTTTCCTAACCATTGGAGGCTCTATTTATAAATGATTAAATACTAAGGAATTGTATCTAATACTAGATTTCAAATGACATTGAGCCTGCAAAAATAATTGTATTTATTGATGATAACGGTTATGGGATTAATACCGAACTCATTAAAATTATTCCAGTCTTACACTCTCGATAGCAATTCCGTGGCGTTCATTAAGATCATCGCCGGGTATTCCCGGTCCGATGGAAAACTGCAGGCTTTCGATGTTGCCCGGATCGAAGTTCTCTTTGGAACTGTATTCAAAATAATACGGTAAAGAAGTGATTACTCAACTTTTTATTTATAATACTCCCATATCAGATTTGCTAATCCATAACTTTATATTATACTAAATAAATAATAGTGCTTCATATCCTGACCATTAAATAATAAGCAAATTGTTTCGGTACATCATTCTTTTTTAAAGTAAAATATCATGAAACGAGCATGAATTTTCTTATCAATTAGTATTTTTGCATTTTAAATTTTTGATATAATATCAGTTAAAAAATGCGGTTTAAACAATTCTATTTTCCGAAGGTTATATAATAAATTTATTCAATGGTATTGACAACAAAAAAGTTTATCCGGACTTCTGTCATTGTGATTCTGATTGTTATGCTGCTTGGGATCATTATTTATCCCAAGCTAAAACCCATATTGAAATCCGATTCCGGTTCAGAAACAGGTCCGTCTGCAGGCGCTCAGAGTATGCGGGGTGGAGGGCAACCGTTGTTCGCCGGCGGTTATGTAATTGCCCCGGCACAGATGAATGAGCTCATTTATAGTACAGGTTCATTGATCCCTGACGAGGAAGTTGAACTCGCCTTCGAAACCTCAGGCAAAGTGGTAGACATTTTTTTCACCGAGGGCAGACGGGTAAAAAAGGGGGAATTACTGGCTAAAATTAACGACAGGCCTTTACAGGCGCAATTGTTAAAACTCCAGGCACAGCTTAAGCTCGCCAAAGAGCGTGAGTTCCGACAGCGGCAACTGCTCGAAAGCGATGCTATTAGCCGTGAGAGTTACGACCAGGTGTCTACTGAACTTCAGTCGCTCGAAGCCGATATCATGCTTATTGAGGCCCGTATTTCCGAAACAGAATTAAGGGCA
>CAZBUF010000564.1:0-5075 GCA_964495025.1 uncultured Bacteroidales bacterium
TACAGAGCTGGATGAAATATTCATTAAGGTCCTGCCCTTTCAGAAGACAAAAGAAAGCCCGGTATCACTGAATAAAATATATTCATCAGAGATCGAAAATAATCCGGGAAGCAACAGGGATATATCAAAAGTGATCCAGTCATTTCCCGGAGTTGGTTCAACGGTATCTTTCAGAAATGATATTATAATAAGGGGTGGAGGGCCAGCCGAGAGCAGGTTCTACCTCGATGATATGGAGATACCAAATATTAATCACTTTGCAACACAGGGAGCATCAGGAGGGCCCGTAGGAATTCTTAATGCTGATTTTATAAGTTCGGTAGATTACTATTCAGGTGCATTCCCTGCTAACAGAGGCAATGCGCTAAGCGGTGTATTTGAATTTACGCAGATTGACGGCAATAAGGAAAAACCTGAATTGCGCGCTTCGATAGGAGCATCCGAGGTGTCGCTTAGCATAAACAGCCCTGCAGGTGATAACTCCAGCTTTCTTTTTTCTGCACGCAGATCTTATTTACAGCTTCTGTTTGACGCCATTGGTTTGCCGTTCCTGCCCACATTCAATGACTACCAGTATAAATGGAAAACAAGAATAAATGATAAGAATGAAATAAAAATCATTAGCATCGGAGCCCTGGATAAGTTCAGTCTAAACACCGGCATAGAAAACCCCGATGAAGAACAACAATACATTTTAAGTTATATCCCTGTAAATGAACAGTGGAATTACGTAATTGGGGCAGTATATAAACATTACAAAGAGAAAAGCTATCAGACACTGGTGTTAAGCAGAAACATGCTTAATAATATTAACTACAAATATCCTGAAAATGACGAATCCAGGCCACGTTCACTTGATTATAAATCCCGTGAGGCTGAAAATAAACTGCGGTTTGAAAACACTTATATATCTGACAAATACAGACTTGTATATGGAGTAAGCGGCGAATACGTCAAATACATGAATGAAACATACCAGCAAGTATTTATCTATGATTCATTAAGTGAGATCAACTATGATTCATACCTGGATTTCTTTAAATGGGGCATGTTCATACAGGCAAGCAAAAAATTCTATGATGATAAAATCACAGCTTCCTTCGGCATAAGAAGTGATGCAAATAATTATTCCCGGAGCATGCAAAATTTAATGGCCCAGGTATCTCCGAGGTTCTCGGCTTCATATTCATTATCCAGTAAATTCAGTATCAATTTTAATACCGGCAAATATTTTCAGCTGCCTGCATACACAACCCTGGGATATGAAAATAATGACGGTATATTAATAAATAAGCAGAATAACCTAAAATATATTTCTGCTTATCATATCATTTATGGTGTTGAATACAGGATAAAGCCCGGGATAATCTTTACTGCTGAAGGATTTCATAAATTTTACAAAGATTACCCGTTTTCACTGCGGGATTCTATAAGTCTGGCTAATAAAGGAGGGGATTTTGGAGTTGCAGGCGATGAGGAAGTAGTATCCACAGGTGAGGGAAGAGCATATGGATTTGAAATATTAAACAGGACAAAGCTGGATAATAATCTGAGTATAATTGCAGCATATACTTTTGTGAGAAGCCTTTTTGCAGGGCGGAACTCAGCTCTCATACCTTCAGCATGGGATAGCAGGCACATTTTTACAATGACCCTTACCCGTTTCTTTAAAAAGGGCTGGTCAGCCGGAATGAAATGGCGTTATGTTGGAGGTTTGCCTTATACACCGTATGATCTGGAAACCTCTGAAATAAAGGAAGCCTGGGATTCACGCGGAAGGCCTTTTCCTGATAACTCCCGGTTTAATTCTGAAAGGCTCAAAGAATTTCATCAGATGGATATACGTATAGATAAGAAATACTTTTTTAATAAATGGTCGTTAATGTTTTACCTGGACATCCAGAACCTTTATAATTTCCAGGCGCAGCAGCCGGATTATATTATACGGGAGCAGGATAGCTCCGGCAACTATATACTTCTTGATAATAATACCAAATATCAGTTAAAGAGTATAAAAAGCAGTTCCGGCACTTTATTGCCAACTGTCGGTATCATGATAGAGCTATAAGCCATTGTTATTTCTCTTTCATAAAAGGATACCTGTAATCTGAAGGAGGTACAAATCTTTCTTTGATTGTACGTGGCGACAACCATCTTAACAAATTCAGCATCGAGCCTGACTTATCGTTAGTGCCTGATCCTCTGGCTCCACCAAAAGGTTGTTGCCCGACAACAGCTCCTGTTGGCTTATCATTTATATAAAAATTACCTGCCGCATTTTCAAGTTTTCGCGTAGCAAGGTTAATTGCCCGTCGATCATTGGCAAATATAGCCCCGGTTAATGCATAATTAGAAGTTTTATTGCACAATTCCAGCGTTTCTTCATATTTATTCTCAGGATAAACATATAAAGTAAGTACTGGCCCGAAAAGTTCTTCTTCCATTGAGAAATAATAAGGATCATCTGTGACAGCCACTGTCGGCTCAATAAAATAGCCTGTTGATTTATTATAGCCCCCTCCTATGATTATCCTGGCATTCTTATCATTTTTTATCCTGTCAACGGAACCTGCAAGCTTGTCAAAGGATGGTTCATCTATCACGGCATTAATGAAATTGGTAAAATCCTCGGGGCTCCCTGTCTTAAATGATGAGATATCATCTGTCAGTAATCGCTTTAATTCCGGCCACAGCGAGTCAGGTATATAGGCCCTTGAAACTGCAGAGCACTTTTGCCCCTGGTATTCAAATGCACCCCTGGATAATGCAGTAGCCACTTCACCGGTGTCAGCCGAGCTATGGACAAATACAAAATCCTTGCCACCTGTTTCCCCTACAATGCGGGGATACGACCTGTAATTCCTTATGTTACTACCTATAATATTCCATATGCCATGGAACACTTCCGTTGAACCTGTAAAATGAAATCCCGCAAAATCCGGGTTAAGAAATATTGCTTTACCCGCTACCGGCCCCGATACCAATACCATATTAATAACCCCATCAGGCAATCCTGCTTTCCGCAATACCTCCATAATAACATTTGCCGAATATACCTGCGACTTGGAAGGTTTCCAAACTACAACGTTGCCAAGCATTGCCGGAGCTGTTGGAAGGTTACCGGCTATTGACGTGAAGTTAAATGGTGTAAGTGCAAAAACAAATCCTTCAAGAGGCCTCCATTCCATTTTATTCCATACATCGGGAGATGATCCCGGCTGATATCCATAGATCTCAGTCATATATCTCACGTTAAACCTGAAAAAATCAATTAACTCACATGCCGAATCAATTTCCGCCTGATGAACATTTTTTGATTGCCCCAGCATAGTAGCTGCATTCATCTTTGACCTGTAAGGACCTGCAAGTAAATCAGCCGCCTTTAAAAATATTGCAGCCCTGTCTTCCCACGGCATGCCTGCCCACATATCTTTCGCAGATAAAGCAGCTTTTATCGCGCTGTTTACACTTGCTTCATCTCCCTGATGGTAATGCCCAAGAACCTGGTTTATATCATGTGGCGGCCTGATAGTAACAAGATTGCCTGATTCAACCTCTTTACCCCCTATAATCATTGGTATTTCCACATTTTTTTGCCTGGCATCCACTATAGCCTGCTTTAGCTCCTTACGCTCTTTTGTCCCGTGATCATAGCTTAATACCGGTTCATTTACAGCGACAGGAACAGTATAAAAACCTGTTGACATATTTATTCTAAAATATGATTAATAGTAAATACTAAATTAAGTTTTAATAAAGTTAAATACCATGATTTACATCATTATAGAATATTTGTTAATAAGTCATGGGTAATCTAAGATAAAATCCTGAAAAATCATTTATAATTTTAACAATTATAGGGTAATTTTGTTTTTTAGCTAACGCAATAAAACGGGTATGAATTTTAATCGGATGAAATTCCTGAGAAAATTATATTTCTTAAAAAATAAATATATACTTACATCTTTGTTCTTTATGATATGGTTATTTGTTTTTGACCAGAATAACCTTATTGAAAGGAGAAAAAATATAAAAGAATATAACCAGTTATTAAGGGACAAGGAATACTACCTGAAAAAAATTGAGGAGGACCGGCAGCAACTTAAGGAACTGAAAACAAATGATGAGAATCTGGAAAAGTTCGCACGGGAAAAATACTATATGAAAAAAGAAAATGAAGATATTTTTGTTATTGTGGATGAAGATTAGCATTTGCCGGCTTTCTTATCTTTTTTACTATTTTTGCAGCTCCATAAAAAATAAATTTGGTGTTAACAGAAACAGAACATGGATCATTGCGTATAACTATCACTTAAACGGATGTACATTTTTGAATATATATTTAAAAAGGAGGAATTATTGTGATTAACATTTCTATTATCAGATTGCTGACACTGTCATTTTTAATAAACATTGCTGTTACACGAACTCTGAAAGCTCAGATTGACTTTCAATCGCAAATGAAATACGATGCAGGCGAAGCTGAAAATCTTCAGGACTATTCAAGCCTCAAAGTAACAGAGCTTCATTACCATCCTATGGATGTTATTGAAGGAGTTGATACAATATCAGGTAAAAAATTCGAATTTATTGAATTTAAAAACACCGGTGAAACATCACTTGACTTGTCAGGGTTCATACTGGACTCAGCCGTCCGCTATACATTCCCTAACGGTGCAATACTCGGACCCCAGGCTTTCTTTGTCATAGTCTCAAACCCATCCTGGTTTTATGATTTGTACAAGCTGATACCAACAGGCAATTTTGAAGGCAATTTCTCTAATTCAAGTGAAGAAGTACTGCTCACAAACCCTTTAGGTGAAGCAGTAATAAACTTCACTTATTACGATGAGAGTCCCTGGCCAACAAGGCCTGACGGTGAAGGATTTACGATGGTATCCTCAATATATAATCCGATATCTGACCCGGATGATCCATATTACTGGAGGGCATCAATAAAATTTGACGGTTCTCCTTTTAAAGATGATGATGGATTAACAGATATTGATCCGGCATTAATAAGTTCAGGAGGTAAGGTAAAGATTTATCCTAATCCTGCCACGGATTATATATCA
>CAZBUF010000565.1:0-3848 GCA_964495025.1 uncultured Bacteroidales bacterium
TGACAGGCCTCTGCAGGGCAATTTTCTTCATGTCATGCATGGTAGTCCAAACGTGTTAATTATAGATAAAAATAACAGGTTATGGATTGGCATGGGTGGCAGCAAAGGATTATATATTATTGAACTTGATGATTTTGATCCTGAGGATAAGTTGCTTGCTTATCATTATGAGCATTCACCAAATGTAAGTGAAAGTATAAGTGACAATTCTGTGACGAGTTTTTATGAAGATTCGCATAATGATATGTGGATTGGAACATATGGTGGCGGTGTAAATTATTACAGTAAAAGGATCAAAAAGTTTGATAATGTCAAAGTGAGTTCTGATAAAAACACATCAATAAGTGCAAATCTGGTAAATACCTTTTATGAAGAAGATGATTACCTCTGGATAGGTACTGAAATGGGACTGGACAGACTTAATAAGGAAACAGGGATAATGCATCATTTTTACCATGATGATGATGATCCCGGAAGTATAGGAGCAAATTCCATTTATTCCATTACTAAAGACAGCCGGGGAAACCTGTGGGTTGGTTCCTGGAACGGCGGGCTGAGTTTGTTTAATTACAGGACAGAAAAATTCAGAAATTTCAAATCCGGGAACAGGCAGGGAACGATAAATTGGGCAAATGTATTTTCAATTCTCGAAGATAATGCCGGCAATCTGTGGATTGGCTCAATTTACGGCGGATTGAGCCGATACGATTACAATACGGGTAATTTTATACATTATGTCCACGATGACAATAATCCCGGCAGTATATATAGTAATTCGGTGAATAGTGTATTTCAGGCAAGGAGTGGCAGGTTATATATTTGCGTTTATAAGGCTTTGGAACTGTATGATTATGAAAATGACAGCTTCATTCACTTTATTTATAACGAGAAAGATTCAACCAGCATCAATAACGGCAACATATTATCAGTTTTTGAGGACAGTAAAAGGAATGTCTGGATTGCTACAAATATGGGTCTGCATCTTATGAATGAGGATGAAAATACATTTAAGCATTACAATACTTCACAGGGGTTGCCTAACAATACAATACAAGGGATACTTGAAGATAATCACGGTAATTTATGGATAAGCACAAACAGAGGTATCGCCGTATTCATTAACGGTATCAACAAGCCCGAACCACCGGTATTTCGTTTATATGATGTGGATGACGGACTACCAGGTAATGAATTTATAGCGAGATCGGCTTATAAAAATGAATCCGGAAAAATGTATTTTGGTACTTCTCAGGGGTATACAAGTTTTTATCCTGACAGTATTGTTGATAATATGAAAAGCCCTTTTTTAATTTTTACGGATTTCAGCCTGTTACAAACAGGAGTACCGGAAAAAGAGGAAAAAATACTGACAACAGATATTAACTGGGTAAGGGAGATAAATTTGTCATACAACCAGTCAGATTTTATTATTAAATATGCTGCATTAAATTACGTGAACCCTGAAAAAAATCAGTATAAATACCGTCTGGATGGCTATGAGAAAGGGTGGCACTCAGCAGGAAATCAAAGAACAGCAACTTATACAAACATCAGTCCCGGTGAATACACTTTTATGGTCCTTGGATCGAATAATGATGGTATATGGTGCAAAAAGCCAAAGACTCTGCGCATAATCATTCATCCTCCATGGTGGAAAACAATACCCGCGAGGATAGCTCTTTTTATTTTTATTATAGTTACGTTCATTACCTTATACAGAATAAGGTTCAACCTTCTTGAAAAGCAGAAAAAGCTGCTCGAAAATACTGTTCAGGAACGCACGAACGATCTGTTAAGCTTAAATACTCTTCTTGAAGAAAAACAGAACAAGATTGCCAGGCAGAATAAAGAACTTGAAAAACACAGGAATCACCTGGAAATATTAATTAAAGAACGTACTGTCGAGTTAGAGGCTGCAAAAGCAAAGGCAGAAGAGTCTGACAGGCTTAAATCGGCATTCCTGGCTAATATGAGCCATGAAATAAGGACACCCATGAATGCCATTATTGGATATACAATGTTGCTTAATGATAAAAACACTAATAAGGAACAGAGGAAAAGGTATACCGAGATTATCAATAAAAGTAGCGAATCCTTGCTTGTACTGATTGATGATATAATAGACATATCGCTTATTGAAGCGGATCAGCTTGTGCTTTACAATAGTGTTTTCAGTGTAGATAAGATCCTTGAGGAACTTGAGAATTATTTTAAACTTAATAATCACAAAAAGATTGATATACAATATGTCAGAAATAAGAAAAGGCCGGAATTGTTCCTTAATAATGATTCGGTGAGATTTCGCCAGATATTTAATAATCTTATAAATAATGCTATTAAGTATACCGAATCAGGGATTATAAAATTCGGTTATGAGACCGTAGATAAGAAGTTACGTTTTTATGTCTCTGATACAGGTGTTGGCATTGATCCTGCTGATTATAAAAACATTTTTAACCATTTTTTCAAAATAGAGAAGGACCATAGCAAGATTTACAGGGGAACAGGCATAGGACTTGCAATATGTAAAAAACTGTGTGATCTTATGGGAGGAGATATCCGGGTTGGCCCTAATACAAAAAAGGGCTCAGTATTCTATTTTACATTGCCTGTGAACAAATAAGACATATTCACTGATCATATACGTTGCCATCATAAAGAGCTGCCCGGGCAGAATTATGTAAAGAAATGTTTCCGCAGGGACCTGTCGTATTTCCTAGAACTTTGCCTTTTTGCTGATTTTTCCCGTAAAACGGTTACCCGAATGTTCTATTTCATATAAATATGTGCCGTTGCCAAGTTCACCGGTTTTAAAGTCCATAATATGTTTCCCTGCTGCCGTAATAAATAAATGTTCATCAATATGAAGTTTTCCGTTTGTATCATATAGCCGTACGTTTACCGGTGAGGGTTCGGTTAATACTATATTCAGCGTAATTATATTATTAAAAGGATTAGGGAATATCAGTATTTCTTTTGGGCTGACATACTGATTGATAGCCGTCTCTATTACTTTGATTGTAACGGTAATCTGGTAAAACACCTCTCCTGCTTCTGCCTTTACTATAGCATTTCCCGGGATACCCGCAATAAAAACAGCTCCTGTATCATTTTCATTATGGAAGTAACCATCACCTTCAACAATTGACCATGTGATCTCAAAAGTAGTATCGGTCATTATCTCTCCCATCTGGTCATAAAACCTCAAGGTCAGGATAACACTATCGCCTTCAAATATTTTAGGAGCTTTGGGATATATCCTGATCATATCCAGTTCAGGTTCGTAAACCTGCTGCTCCACCTGCAACGAATCAATACTTTTTTCTCCTTTTGCCAGTAATGTATATATTGTTGTTACCGGAGGCGATACTACCCGGCTACCGTTTGGTTCTACGATTTCCCCGTTCAGTAACACAGTATCTGCATTTACTGTTGTCCAGCTTATAGTAGCAGAATCTTTGGATGATATTAATGCCATGCTGGTTTCCAGGCTAGTTACAAAAGTGTATCCCGTATCAACTTCGTGAATTATATCGGTTTCAATCAGCCTGTCGAATATCATTTCTGCCATTACTCCTGCCCCTGTAACATCCGGATGAATCTTGTCAGGAAAAAGGTCCACGCTATCCAGGAGCGGGTTATAAAAGTCAATTAAAACCGCTTCGGTCTTATTCAGAACGGAGTCAACAAGCGGGATCACTCCGTTTATTATAACTGAGTCACGAATATCATATACTATATCAAAAGCAGGCGGAGGATAACATACAATGAACTTTGTCAATGCATTTCTCACCTTAAAAGTATCAATCATTGACATATAGTCATCAAGAAACTGATCCCCATATTCA
>CAZBUF010000566.1:0-1950 GCA_964495025.1 uncultured Bacteroidales bacterium
GCTTCGATAATGCCGTTCACTCCTTTCTGTGCAAAGAAAAAGGCCGTTAATAAACCAAAGATCTGCAGGCCTCCCCTTTTTATGAAAAGCTCAGCCAATAATGATTCTATGGCTATGTAAGAGTTTTCGGGAATAATATCATATAATATGTCCATTAATTCCTGCTGAAAGTTTTTTATGGGCAGGTAGGGTATTAATGTGAGCAGAAAAATAAATCCCGGCCCGATAGCTAGCAGAAAGTTAAATGATATGGCTGTTGCCCTGATATTAAGAGATCCTTTCAACAAGCCTTTAAAGAAGAATAAAAAAACATTATATATAGGCACTCCTTCAAAGCCTATAAAAGATATCCTGCGAAAATAATCTCCAAGCTGATGAACCTGCCTGTTAAAAAGCCTGTAGGTTCTTTGATGATTCTGTTGATCCTGTTGATCCATTAATGGATATTATATCTGTTACCTTATCATCCAAAAATAGTCATCAATAACCTAATTAGCAAATCCCGGATTTTTGTTCCATTTAATTTTGAGCCTGTGATAAAAGGTCGCTGTCACTCTTATATATTTATCTTATTTCTTTTTTTTCTATTTTTATTAAAAAATTAAAAAAAACACATTACAGTTTTGCTTCATAGCAATATTATATTAAAGTTTTATAAATAAATTTGTTAATCATTGGACTTATAAATGTCAGACTGCAATTTCTCAATTTATTAAGTAATTTAGAAGGAGATAATATTATGAAAACAGGACAAAAAGCTTTTTTATTTACCATACCAATATTATGTATTTGTGCCTCAACGCTTTTTGGTGCTAATGATGATATCAAACCGGTAACACCTGGTGCCTCAGAAGAAGCCAGTGCCCTTTTGAAATTTTTTTATAGTATTTCGGGAAATTACACACTTACAGGCCAGCACAACTATCCTAACGTAAAGGACAGGAATTCCCGGTTTGCAGCCGAATATATTGGTAAAACACCGGTAATCTTCAGTACGGACTGGGGTCATGCCAAAGATGATGACACGGACTCCTACCTGGCAAGGCCTGAAATTGTTGAAGAATGTATAAGGCAGCACAATCTTGGTTCAATTATTACAATATGCTGGCATGCAGTGCCGCCTACTGCGGATGAACCTGTTACATTCCGACCACTGCCGGATGCAGCACCGGAATCCCTGGCAAGTGTGCAGGGCCAACTGTCAGACCAGCAATTTAAAGATGTCCTGACACCAGGGACGGACCTGTACAAACGCTGGTGTGCACAGGTTGATACTATTGCCTGTTACCTTAAAAAACTTCAGGAAGCCCATGTGCCTGTATTATGGCGGCCGTATCATGAAATGAACGGCGGCTGGTTCTGGTGGGGAGGACGCCAGGGAGAATACAGCACCCGTGCACTATACCTTCAACTATTTGACCGGTATGTAAATCATCACAAACTCAACAATTTGATCTGGGTATGGAGTGTCGACAGGCCAAACAGGCCGGAAATGCAATTTTTATACTACTACCCCGGAAATGAGTATATCGATATTCTCTCTTTGGATGTCTACAGGAGAGAATTTAAACAGGCTTATTATGATAGCCTTGTGGCCCTGTCAGAAGGGAAACCACTTGTACTCGGAGAAGTTGGTAATCCGCCGTCACCCGGGATCCTGACGAGTCAGCCGAAGTGGGGATATTATGTTACATGGGCAGGGATGGTTCGCAATACATTGAAGAAAGAATATAATGAACTGGTAAATGATCCGCGTATACTCAGTCTGGAAGATTCTGCATATATAGATGCGGTTTCTACGTTTCGCGTGGCTTGCGGGTTGCCTCCGTTACCGCTAAAGAAAGAACAGCATATTGATTATTCCGGAGAATGGATCTTCAACGAAGAAAAAAGTATTCTGGATGATTTCGGGCCATCATCTATTCCTTACAAGATAGATATTGTTCATGA
>CAZBUF010000567.1:0-5285 GCA_964495025.1 uncultured Bacteroidales bacterium
AACATCAATACAGGATCATTTTAGGTGCCCGCTCATCGTTGTTCCTGCCTTTCAGCGATCTGGGATTAATAATAATTGATGAGGAGCATGAAAATTCATTTAAACAATTCGATCCGGCACCAAGGTATCACGCCAGGGACACTGCAATAATGCTTGCCCGGTTTCACGGGGCAAAAGTACTTATGGGAACCGCAACACCCTCAATTGAATCTTACTTTAATGCAAAAACAAAGAAATATGGATTGGCAGAGCTGAATACACGTTTCATGGAGCTTGAGATGCCTGAAATAAAAGTTGTTAATGTTCGTGAGGCGCGCAGGAAAAAGGCAATGAGATCATTTTTCTCTCCCCTTCTGATAGAACATATTTCAGATGCACTTGGCAATAAGGAGCAGGTTATACTTTTCCAGAACAGGAGAGGATTCTCACCATATATTGAATGTGATACCTGCGGATGGGTCCCTTATTGCAAACAATGTGATGTCAGCCTTACTTATCACAAGCATAATAATAAGGTAAGTTGCCACTACTGTGGTTATTCATCTCAAATACCGGAAACCTGTAAAGTTTGCGGTAGCAGAGTACTATTAACAAGGGGATTCGGGACAGAAAAAATTGAAGATGAAATATCCCTGTTCTTCCCCGAAGCAAAAGTAGCAAGGCTGGATATGGACACTACAAGGTCAAGAAAATCATATGAACGTATAATATCTGATTTTGAAAACGGTAAAATTGATATTCTTGCAGGCACACAAATGATAACAAAAGGGCTGGATTTCAATAATGTCAGGGTTGTAGGAATACTCAATGCTGATAACATGCTGAATTTTCCTGATTTCAGATCATATGAGAGGAGTTACCAGTTAATGGCACAGGTTAGCGGCAGGGCCGGCAGGAAAAGCAGGCGTGGTATAGTAATAGTTCAAACTTCGGATCCTAAAAACCCGATAATTCAAAATGTGGAAAAAAATGACTACCTGTCGATGTATAATGATCAGCTAAGCGAACGAAAAAAGTTCAATTATCCGCCCTTTTACAGGCTTATTGAACTAACGATAAAGCACAGGGACAAGGAAGTATTGAATAATGCCTCAACATTACTTGCCGGCATCCTGCGAAAAAAATTCGGCCACAGTATACTGGGACCTGAATCCCCCCTGGTAGGTAAAATTCAAAATCTTTATCTTAAAATAATATTATTTAAACTAGGAAAAGAAAAGTCAATTGTACCGGCAAAAAGAAATATCAGCTTTTCAATAAATGATGTTCTTTCCCGGCAGGAATTCAAATCTGTTCAGGTGATTGTCAATGTTGACCCCATGTAATACTTACCGCTCTCCTCTTGGCGGTACTATACAAATGAATTCAAAAGGTTCGCTTCCCTCATTCTTAAATCCATGCACTTCATCATCCTGAATATAAATAACATGGTTGCGTTCCAGTGAATGTTCGTTTCCATCCCTGTCAATTGCGATACCCTGTCCCTTTTCAATTTTTATAATATGAGGAAATCCATGATCGTGGTAAGGAGTATTCCCCCCTGGCTCAACGCTGAACAAACGCATGACTATTTCTTCAGAACTATCCCTGGCACCAATCAATATCTGCTTTTTTACACCCTTGTATGCTGATGTATCTTCAAAAGGTACTTCACTTATTCTTTTGATTACCATAGCCGAAAAAAATTTTTTTATTGTATATAAAGATATTTCATTTTACCGGAATACATCTCATATGCCTTTTATTCTCTTCTGAAATGACCCACCCCCCCGTGTTTTTTACCTTCTTTATAGATAATTCACGTGCCTGGTGCCCGTCTTCAAGTATTAATACCCCTCCTTTTTTTATGATCCTGTGCAGTTCATCCAAAAACAATTTAATATCTTCAACCATATGAAACATATCAACTGCATAGATCATATCGACAGTATTATCCTCTATTTCGCATGAATATCCTTTAGCTAAAACGGGTATTACATTTTGAAGTTTTTTCCCTGATATCAAACGTTTAACTGATTTTATTGCCAGTTTATGAATGTCAACTGCATAAACCTTTCCGTCAGGGCCGGCTGCCTCTGATGCCCATTTTATATAACCTCCGGGGCCGCATCCGTAATCCACCACAACAGTGCCCGGTTTTATTCCGAAACTGCTCAGGTATTTCTTCTGGGGATTAATATAATAATAAATTCTTAACCACAGGGACATCATGCGAAATTCTATACCCGGCATTTTTTCCCTTTCATATCCAAATAATTTATTATGCTGCATAGTATTAAAATATTTAAAGTTTATTAATATATATATATATGACGTAGCAGAATAAAAATATTTCTTTTTATAAGTTCTGAATTCCAATTAATTTTAAAACCTGCACCTAAAGAATCATAATATCCCGGAATATCCGGCAACAAGGTCACTGAATCGGAAATACATGATGTTTAATATCCGGCGGATTAACTTAAAATACATTTTCAAGCCAGAACTCAGATTTAATTATACCGGGATGATTACAAATTCAGCAGGCTTGCTTCGAAATTAAAATAATCACCGAGTGCAGTTCGTGAAAAATTTGCTAGTCTCTTGGTATTCCTTATTGTACAACTTTTTATTTTGATGTATTTTTTTATTTCGTTAATACAACTATTCATAAAATCTTTTTCAGGAAACAGTTTATTTACCAGTCCCATGGCATATGCTTCCTTAGCTGTTATTTTATCAGACAGTAGTATTTCCAGGGCTTTTTGATGACCCAGTTCCTGTACCAGGAAGTATGGCATTCCGCCACTTGGATGAAGCCCGTATTTATTATGAGCCATTGAAAATATTGTATTCTCTGTTGCATAACGGATATCAGCTGCAAGTGAAGCACCTATAAAGGGAGTTACAACAGTCCCTCTAATACCTACAAAACATAATTTATTGAATTTTGCAATCTGTTTGACTATTTTGTTCAGGATATTTATTTCTCTGAATCTGACATTTTTCTCACAAAAATTTGGTGAATCATGCTCACTTAGCAGGTGTTCATCAGTAAGGATTGAACTGAGAAATTCATCATACCCCTTATCATCAATACTCAGGGGATCATTAACAAGAAATAGTGCTTTTATCTCCCTGTCATGCTCTATTTCTACAATAAAGTCAATCAGTGAATCACTTTCATTAAGATCAATCATGAATTCGAATATCTTCTGCTTAAATTTAACTACTGCTATCCTTTCTTCAGCAGATATCTCAATGAAATCATTATTAATAATGCTGGCCATATGCTTTGGTTTTAGTTAATATTGAAAATTTATGAAATTATTACAGAACTTTCAATATTAAAATATATAGTTTTTAAACCCTGTTACCAAAGTTCAATATACGCCGGAGTATTTCAGTCCTTCACACAGCGCACCGAGAAGCCGGATGTTTTAACATAACCACCTGTTCCTGCCGTGCCGGTATCATATGCTACTCTACGGTGCCATGCATCTGTTTCAGAACTCTGTGTTGCTGACCAGAATGAAGCCTCGATGGTTTGGTTTTGGTATCCGCCCGCTGCTAATCTTTCTCCTGCGGGTAGAGCTGTTAATCCGCTCTCGTTTGTTGCATCACCATTAACATGAAAAATCCAGTGATCATTACCTTCTTCTTTCATTTTTCCCCCGGCTTCGGACAATCCTCCCAGCTTATCTGTCAAATCCGTCCACTCGGCATCACTTGGTATGTGCCATCCTGAGGGGCATACACCCTGCACCCCGCTAGGGTTGTCACTGCTTGAAGCAGCGCCGGCCATTGCAGTGTTCCAGTTGTATAACCTGCCGTATTCCGCATTAAGTATGCTGTCATTATTGTAATACCATGTACCGGTATCGACATAAAATGCCAGGTTTTCTGCAAGCCACCAGCTACTGTCGATACCAACAATATTATACACCGTATTATCACGTGCATCAGTTATTGAGTCGAGGCTGAATTTTGTAGTAAAGATTTCATCGCTGCCATATGATATGTCTGCAGAATTTTTTGCGTAAGCCCTGACATGATAGTCAGTAACAGGAACCAGTCCATGTATAAAGCTTGTGAAAGAGCCTGCTCCTGTGCCATTGTTTGTTGTATCATCATCAACAGTGGGATTCAATGTTGTACTCCAGCATACTCCCCTTATAGTTACAGGTGTGCCTCCTTCAGATGTCACGTTTCCTCCTCCGGAAGCTGAGCTGTCAGTTACCGATCCCGGTGTTGCTGTAGTAACAACCGGCGGGGTTGAGGTTGTTGTTAATTCCCGCGGTCCTCCATAGACTGTTCCGTTCGCATTTGTAGCATATGCTTTTAGATAATAATGTCCCCCCGGGCTTAATCCGGTAACCGTACTTATAAAAGTACCTGCACCGGTTCCGTCTGATGTATGTAAATCAGAAGTCTCAGGATCAGGCGATTCACTCCAGCATACACCCCTTGTCGTTATTAGCGCTCCCCCGTCATATGTTATGTTCCCTCCACTTATAGCTGAGGTATCGTCTACTGAATAAACAGAATCTGTAGTAATTTTCGGTAATCCCGTTGCAGTTGTAAAGGACTTCGGACCACCATATGTTGTGCCACTGCTGTTTGTAGCATAAGCTTTAACATAATAGAGTGTATTGGGATTAAGAGATGTCATTGTACTTGTAAATATTCCCGTGCCTGTACCGTCTGTTGTGTGAGCATCAGAAGTTGTCGGATTGGATGTTTCGCTCCAGCATACTCCCCTGGCTGTTATTAATGCTCCCCCGTCATCAGTAACGTTTCCTCCGCATACTGCTGAAGAATCCGTTTCCAATGTTACATTATCAGTTGAAACAACCGGTAATCCGATTTTTGTAGTAAAGCTTTCAACTTCTCCATATGAAGTGCCATTTACGTTTGTAGCATAAGCTTTAACATAATAGAGTGTATTGGGATTAAGAGATGTCATTGTACTTGTAAATATTCCCGTGCCTGTACCGTCTGTTGTGTGAGCATCAGAAGTTGTTGGACTGGATGTTTCGCTCCAGCATATTCCCCTGGCAGTTATCGTTTCCCCTCCGTCATACGTGACATTTCCGCCGCATTTTGCCGAAGAATCGGTTATTTCGCTAACGGATGAGGTTATTACTTTCGGCAATCCTGTAATTGTTGTAAAGTTTTCTTCATTGCCATAAGCAGTGCCTTCACTGTTAATTGCATAAGCCCTCACATAATAGTCAGTATTCGGGTCAAGGCCGGTTATATTACTTTCAAATGTTCCCTGTCCCGTTCCGTTTGTAGTATGACTG
>CAZBUF010000568.1:0-1824 GCA_964495025.1 uncultured Bacteroidales bacterium
TATCGGTAGTATTATTTATGTGTATATTTCTGGTTAAGGGATACGGGCAGTTTACAATGAAAATGAAATATAAGGTTCCCGGCCTTGATGGCACGAAATCCATAGCTGACAGTATATTGTTGATATCCCCGGATTTTCAGATGACCGGACTGGTTATTAGAATTGATACCTCTGACAGTTTCTTAAATTCATTTATTATCGCTGATAATGATACTATATTTCTTAGGGCTGATGAACATGTTGCAGATACATCATCATTTTATTCAAGCAATCTAATTGTTTTTAAAAATATATTATCAGAGTTTCGGTTTTATCCATCTGCGATAGATAATCCGGTAGAGCTTTTCTTTATAAATGCTTCCCCTTCAAAAAAAGTCCTGAAAAAACAAGACAAAAAAAAAAGATGCCGGCTGTTCAGAACCCGGAATGATTGATCAGGAAATATGGAGGGAAGGATTACCCGAACCGGTATATGAAAGGATTGTTCACGAGGTTAAAAATATTATTATTCATCACTCGGCCACTTCAAATGATCTTACCGATTATACAAATGTTGTAAGAAATATTTATTTATACCATACTGATGTTAACGGATGGTCGGATATAGGTTATAACTACGTTATTGCGCAGGATGGAAGTATTTTCAAGGGCAGGGATCCCGGGTTTTATGAACAGGACAATGTGATGGGAGCACATTTTTGCGGTAACAATTCAGGGACAATGGGAATTTGCCTGCTTGGTAATTACATGGATATATATCCGACTTTTGAATCTCTTGATGCCCTGGTTGACCTGCTGGCATGGAAAACAGCTAAAGATACACTGAATCCTTATGACATCAGTGCCCACGTCCTTAATCCTGTACTAAATGTTGTTGCCGGACACAGAGATGGTTGCAGCACCCTTTGTCCGGGAGATTCATTATATAATGAACTTGACAGTATCAGGCATGAAACGGCAAATGAACTGGAAGATTGCGGATTTTTCTATTCTTCAGTAAATGCAGATAAACAGCCTTCAACAACGATTGAAATATTTCCTGTGCCGGGGAATAATATGCTAAATGTAATATTAAACAATGGCCGGGTTAATGACATTTACCTTGTTGATATATACGGTAAGATTATTCCCCTGAATAACATAGTAAAACTTAGCGAAAATCATATGAAATTTGATGCCGGACATCTGTCCCCCGGTATGTACTTTTTAATTCTTATATCTGATAACCAGGTATTCTCCGGAAAGGTCATTATTAATTAATTTTCTTTTAAGATAATTATACAGGTCTTCATTTTCGGTAATATCTTGAAAATGAAGAATATTTTAATTATATTTAATTAGATATTAACAATTTCCGATTTGAGATTTATTATAAAACAATGTAAATTTCATATTTACTATACTTCTGTTAAATAACCTGTTTAATATAAATCCGGATGAAATACAGAACTTATTTCATTGGCATTTTTCTTTTATTGGCTTTTTCCATAACGATTTCTTTTAAAAACATCAATCCGGCTCTTAAAGTTGAAGGCATACTTGTTCATAATAGCAAGACGATAGAAGGAGGAGTGATAAACATTATTTACGGTTCAAAAATTGAAGCACAAACCGTTTCAAGGAGAAACGGGAGGTTTGATTTTACTTTGGATTACGGAAAGGAATATACTATTGAAGCTTCCAGAGATGGTTATATAACGAAGAAGATCATAATATCAACAATAATTGATGATGATATAATTAAAGCAGGAGGTATAACCGAGGGATTTTTTGATTTGCAGATTACGATGGCTGAGATGTTCAAAGAATTAAATATCCTTGTTT
>CAZBUF010000569.1:0-5307 GCA_964495025.1 uncultured Bacteroidales bacterium
TGTCATTGCGATACCCTTCTTGTTCCAGTTGTTGAATTCACCAACGAGACTAACTTTTTTTGCATCCTTGTTCCAGCTTTTATCAAAGCTGAATGTCACCTTGCATGCCGGTTTTGCTTTAAGGTATTGTTTTTTTGTTCCCATTTTGATATTAGTTTTAGGTTATTTGTAAAAAAATTCTTCTAGCTCACTTTTCTGCTTAATAAATAATAGATATCCCTGATTTTCCCTGCAGTATCTTCCCACTTTAAATTCATTACTTCTTTCATACCTTTATCTGCCATCGTTATTCTTATTCCCGTATAATGCAATGCACCGTATATTGAATTTGCCAGTTCGTCGATATCCCAGAAATTTATTTTAATGACATGTTTAAGAACCTCCGACACCCCTGACTGTCTCGAGATGATCACCGGCACCCCGCTTTGCAGTGCTTCCAAAGGGCTTATCCCGAAAGGTTCCGACACTGATGGCATGACATATAAATCGCTCATTGCATACATTTTTTGTACATCGCCTCCTCTGAGAAAGCCTGTAAAGTGAAATTTATCCGATATTCCCAGTTGGGCAACATATTTTATTAATTTCTCCATCAGGTCGCCGTCACCTGCCATAACAAACCTGACATTACCGGTTATTTGCAGCACTTTATATGCAGCATCGACAAAATATTCCGGCCCTTTCTGGCTCGTTATCCTCCCTAAAAATGTTACTATCTTATCATTCTTATAGGTGTTACATATGCCTGGTGCATGATTATTTAAATGCTCAACAGCATTATGCACGGTTATTACCTTATCCGGTTGTATGCCGTAACGTTTTATTACGATGTTCCTGGTAAAGTCGCTTACTGTAATTATTTTATCGGCAGCCTGCATGCCCTTCTTTTCAATATTAAGGACTTTTCTGTTAAAATGTTCACCACAGCGGTCATATTCAGTAGCATGAATATGGGCAATAAGCGGTTTCCCTGAAATTTTCTTTGCCTGGATGCCTGCTTCAAAAGTCAGCCAGTCGTGCACATGAATGATGTCATGTTCTTCCTGCCCTGCGATTTCCGATGCTACCAGACCGTATTTGAGTATCTCATCATAAAGACTTTCTCCGTACTTGCCCGAAAAATTAATTTTATCCCCCGGGATGCTCCCTGCTGATTTTGTCACCCTGAGTTTCTTTTCCTTTATAAGACGTTTATAATATTCAGGAGAAATATAAGCGGAGACCTGCGGATACAATTCCAGGTATTTTTGTCCCCCGGTTTTTTGTGCTTTATGTAATATCTTTTTGGATAGTCTTACGTTGCTGGCCCCGATTAATCTGATGTTATTTTTTTCTTCATCATCATATGTTTTGGGAATAACAAAAGAAATGTCCACATCATCAAATGATGCCAGACTTTTGGTCATGCCGTAGCAGGCTGTTCCCAGTCCGCCTGTAATATGGGGAGGATACTCCCACCCGAACATCAAAATTTTCACATCTAACGATATTCATTATTATAGTAATAAAAGTTACAAAATATATTTGAATAAATAAGCTGTGTATTTAAGTTTTTTAATGCCAATTTCGATGATATTCATCACCTTTTTTTTTTACTGCCACTTACTCCATTCACCTGTCATTTTATCTCTGTACCTTACCTTATCTGTGGTATTGTTCTTCTGGTAATAGCTTATGCCATCTTCTTCAAAAGTACAGGTTATGGTCTCCACTTTATGTTTTGCATCCGGATCGTCAAGGTAATAGTTGATCAGCAGGGTCTGTCGCACAATGCCTTTATTCTGGCGGACATAACGACTTACATTACCATCATCATTGATCTCAACAAAGCATTTCCAGTCAGACGAATTTTTAACATTCTTAAACGAGACGCTCTTAAGGTTTTTGCTGTTATCAAATTCAAATGTGAAAGAGCCGTCAGAATAATCATTCACCGGATCATTCCTGCGGGTCAATATATAGTTATTGCCCTGCTTGCTCAAAGTATAGGTTATGATATTGCATACTTTATTTTCATCCCTGTTACTCCATCGATCACAGAAAGTTACAACCTCCTGCCTTGATATAAGATTATCCGCACCATATTCAAATTGTTTTACCTGCGACAAGTGAAGGAACAGGGGAGCCCCCCTTTGATAATTGTTCGTAACCGAATAAAACTGAATGTATTGTTTTATTTTTACAACGCGTCCCTGCCGGTCAAAAAATACGGAGTCGATGGGAGACTTATAGAATTTTTCGGTGCGCTTATTTAATATGCTGCCCGCTTCATTTATCCTGAGAATATTTTTATTACGTCCGTATTTAAAGGAGCAATTGATAAACGGCGTTTTTATGGAGGCTATCTTATGCTTCATTGTGTCGACAACTATTCTAACAGGATTGTCAGAAAGGTTTATTGTTGACTCCCACGGTACAAATGGCAGGGTAAGGTCAAATGGTAGAATTCTGTACGTGTAATTACTGAGTGTTGAATCCCCTGCGATCCTTATCTTATCAGTATATATGATAATATCCTCTTTTATTGTTCTCAGTGATGCATCTATTAATGCAGGAAGTTCATTTTTTAAAAATGTAAGTGAATCGATTATCTGCTGCCTTCTAATCAGCGAATCCCTGACAAATTTCTCCCTGGCCACAATGGAATCCTGTATGAACTTAAGCCGTGCATCAATAGAATCACGGATGAATTTAAGTCTTATGTCAATCGAATCCCTTACGAATTTTTCCCGGGCTTTAAGGGAATCACGGACATGCTTTGATTGCAAGGGTTGCGAAGCAGGTACAGTTGTGGAATCCTTTGGCCTTAGTGTTTCAGGGTTATATAAGTTTCTGCCATTTAACGTATCGGGATTTTGCGGATACAGATGAGTAAAAAACACCAACCCGGTAAAAACAAAAAGTATTTTCCGGAGTTTTTTAGTCCTGAACAATGTTCTAATCATAAACCTGGTTTAATGGTGAATATAATATGATTTTTTATTAGGAAATTAATATTTTACTGCTCAATATGTTTCAGGATCGTACCTCCCTGTCCCACTGCCCAACCGACATTATTGCCATTATAAAAAACTGACATAAGATTATTGGCAGTGCCAATTTGAAATTGTTCCCATGTAGCCCCGCCATTACTTGTTTTTACGGCCATTCCGATAGTAGCAACAGCACATCCGTTATTTTCATCATAAAAATATACTGAATAAAAGTCGCGGTTATCATCACAGTAGCAATTCTGAACCAACCATGAATCACCGCCGTCAGCAGAAGCAATTATAGTACCATCATCGCCCACTGCCCAGCCCTTGGTACTGTTAATAAAGAACACATCATTCAGGTCCTTTGTTACGGGAGTGCCAACTCCGTTCCATGAGCTTCCGCCATTTGTCGTTTTCAATATGAATCCGTCGTCAGTGGCAATCCATCCTGTATTCTGATCAATCATAAACACGGAGTTCAACCGCTGATCAAGGCCAAAAACACTTGACAGGTTTATCCATGTATTACCACCATCTGTTGTTTTCAATCCATGAAATTCCTGTCCTACTGCTATTCCGTTATTTTCATCGGTGAAGCAAATTGATTCGAAATCATCTGTTGAACCTGTAAATAATATTGACCACGTGACACCTCCATTTGTCGTTTTCAGTATTAATCCATCAGTGCCGGCAATCCAGCCAGTATTGTTGTTCACGAAATGTACATCATTTAAGACTCTTCCCACTGCAGTAATATCCTGTTTGGTCCATGTGGTACCTCCATCATTAGTTATGAAAACACCGCCCTGATCACCAACTACCCATCCTTTATTATTATCAATGAAAAAGATATCATTGAACCAGTTGGTGATGCCACCGGTTTGATCCTGCCATGTATTTCCCGCATCAGTTGTCTTGGTTATTTGTCCCCTTTCTCCGGTTGCCCATCCGTTATTCGCGTCAGTAAAACAAACGGTTTTCAACACAGTCTTATCATCATTGGTATTTACTGACCATGTCTGCCCTCCATCTGTTGTTTTTAGGATTGTAGAATAAAAAACTCCATATCCACCAACAGTCCAGCCGTTATTCTGATCATGGAAACAGACAGAATATAATGATGCGGTTGTCCCTGTTGCCAGTTCAGTCCACGACTGTCCCCCGTTAACAGTTTTATATGCCGTTCCGGAGCTGCCGACAATCCATCCGTAAGTGTTATCCAGAAAGAAAAAATCCCGGATAGGATCCGAAGATACTTTTGTTCTTGTCCAGGTGTCCCCTCCATTAGCCGTTATGTAGAAATACCCGGAATAGTCAGTCATATAACCGTTTTGGGCATCAAGGAAAAATATATTATAGATATGATTATCATCTCCGCTTTCCCGGATATTCCAGTCATTTCCTCCGTTTGTTGTTTTTCGTACTACGCCGTCATCGCCAACAGTCCATCCGACCTGGTCACTTATAAAACAAATATCCTCAAGATCAGTATATGAGGATGTGATTTTACTATCCTGCAATGACCAGCTTTGCCCACTATCAGTAGTTTTTAAAATTATTCCGCTCTCACCTACAACCCATCCCACAGAAGAACTGGCAAACCATATTCCGTTCAATTCCATATCAGTGCCGGTATGTAAAACCTGCCAGCTATTTCCCCCATCCGTTGTTTTTATAACCGTTGCCGCTTCGGTTACTCCATAGAAAACATTATTATCAAGTATTTGAAAATCCTTTATCTCATCACCCTGTGGATAAGGATTTTGCCATACCCATGTATTGGGCGAAATGGGATTATTATTATCCAAAGGATTTGTATCGCCATTGTCACTGCTATCGCCGCCGGTTTTTTCCTTTTCACAGGAAAAAATAAATAATGTAAGCATTAACAATAGAATCCCAGACCTTATTCTCATAATTGTTATATTATTTGTAATCATTAAACATGAATTTTATTTTATCAGACAGGCTTAATAGTGAGACCATACAAAAAACCTATTATCGCCATTTCCAACAATCCGGTTACTGCAACATACAGAAGTGTTTGCTATAGGTTTATAGCATTCATAGGGTTTTTGTGCATATGGGTTTCCGTTAATTACACCATCAAGGAATCCGAAGAGGATGCCGCTTGTTATGCTTACAATTATATATCTTATCATGAGTTATATTTTTAATTATACAATCTCTCATGCCTGATGCCTGATAACAAATATTAATATTGCCCGCTGCTATTTTTTAGTATCTCTCTTTCCGCCTTTTGCCAGAAGCCGGGAATAAAGCTCTGTTCCTCTGATCTTGAATCGAAAATCGAAAGAGAGTTGTCCCCCTT
>CAZBUF010000570.1:0-19201 GCA_964495025.1 uncultured Bacteroidales bacterium
GCATCATTCCCCTACCTGTTGTTTGTTGATTGCGATTCGGAAATATATAATGACAACTATATACGGAATTATATCGGCCTTTGCAATGGAAATATCGTTATTTGCGGAGGAAGAATATATGAACCGGCAGAACCTTCTGATAATAATTATTATTTACGCTGGCTGCATGGAATCAAACGTGAACAGTTCTCAGCCCGATCAAGAAACTCAGAGCCAAATAAATCCTTCATGACCAATAATTTTGTGATTTCCAAACCAATATTCAATAAGATCAGGTTTGACGAGACCATTACAAATTATGGCCATGAAGATACATTGTTTGGTTATGAACTGAAAAAGAAAAATATAATCATTAAGCACATAGATAACCCGCTGGTGCATATCGGACTTGAATCAAATGAGGAGTTTATTAAGAAAACCAAAGAAGGTATATTGAACTTAAAGACAATAATGAAGAATAATGGCAACGAAAAGGTATTGATAAGAGATATAACATTACTTCATTATTTTAACCTGCTGCAAAAAATACGGATAACCAGATTTTTGAAGTTCTTATTTAAAAAATCAGAAAAGAGGTTATATAAATACCTGGTAAATAACAAACCGTTTCTTGTTTTCTTTGATCTTTATAAACTTGGTTATTTGTGTTCAGTTAATCATTAACAACCAATTCTTTCACATTTTCCTTTGGCTACTACAGGTTTTTTTTATTAATATTCACATTATCAATTAAAATTATCCCTCTTACTGCAACTTTATTTATATTTACCCGGGCATGCTATGTTATTGTATTTTTTTCTTTAGAATTACTTTTCAAATATTATTTTTGTGTCCATATAATAATCAGGTAAATAAGATAAAATGAATATTCAGAAGCTACTAAGTGATAGCCTGATAAAAGGGATCAAAGAGCTCTACGGGCAGGATGCAGATAAAAATCTGATTCAAATCCAGCATACAAGAAAAGAATTTGATGGTGATATCACTCTTATTGTTTTTCCTTTGCTGAAAATATCCCGTAAGAAACCTGAATTGACCGGTGAGGAGTTAGGCACATATTTGATCCGCAATTTATCATGGATAATAAATTACAATGTTATTAAAGGGTTTTTAAATCTTACTGTCAGTGATGTGTTCTATCTTGAATATCTGAATTTCTGCAATTCACAAGCCAGGTATGGCTGCAAAGACGTTACAGATGCTGCTGAAACATATATAATCGAGTACTCTTCACCAAATACAAATAAGCCCTTACATCTCGGGCATATAAGGAATAACCTCATCGGTTATTCTGTTTCCGGGATACTGGAAGCTTGCGGGATAAAAGTGATAAAAACAAATATTGTCAATGACAGGGGCATACATATTTGCAAATCAATGCTTGCATGGCAAAAATGGAGTGGGGGAGAAACTCCCGGATCTTCAGGTAAGAAGGGTGATCACCTGGTTGGTGATTATTATGTCAGGTTTGAATCAGAGTACAGAAAGCAGGTAAAGGAATTAATGAAGCAGGGACAGTCGGAGGAAGATGCGGCAAAAAATGCTCCATTGATCACAGAGGCCCAGGAGTTACTAAGAAAGTGGGAGACCAGGGATCCTGAAGTACTTGAATTATGGAAAAAAATGAATGGATGGGTATACGAAGGATTTGATGTTACTTACAGGAAGCTGGGAGTATATTTTGACAGGATATATTATGAATCAGATACATATCTTGTCGGCAGGGATACTGTGTTAAACGGACTGAAAAAGGGGATTTTCCGGAAGAAAGATGATGGTTCGGTCTGGGTTGATTTGTCAGCCGAAGGACTGGATGAAAAGATTCTTTTGCGCTCTGACGGTACATCTGTATATATAACCCAGGATATAGGCACGGCACAGATGCGCCAGCATGACTACAATTTCAGCAAACATATTTATGTTGTAGGTAATGAACAAAATTATCATTTCCAGGTTCTTGCACACATACTTGATAAGCTGGACTTCAAATGGGCCAAGGACCTGTATCATTTATCATATGGAATGGTTGAGCTTCCTGAGGGTAAAATGAAATCACGTGAAGGAAAGGTTGTTGATGCTGACGATCTTATTGATGAAATGATAAGGATTGCCCGTAAGATGTCGAAAGAACTGGGAAAATTAGAGGGGCTGACACATGAAGAAAAGGAAAATATCTTCAGGATCATCGGACTTGGAGCATTGAAGTATTTTATATTAAAAGTCGACCCTGTAAAAAACATGACTTTCAATCCCGAGGAATCAATTGATTTTAACGGCAATACCGGTCCGTTTATTCAATATACCTATGCCAGGATCAAATCGGTTCTGAGAAAAGCATCTGAGAATAGTATCGGCATGCCTGAAAAAGCCAGTACATCGGTTAAACCGGAGACAAAAGAAAAATCTTTGTTGAAATTTATCTATGCGTTTCCTGAGATCATTGAAGATGCGGGAGCAAATTATAATCCCTCAATACTGGCTAATTATACCTATGAACTTGTTAAAGAATATAACCAGTTCTATCATGATTATTCAATACTGAAAGCTGAAGGAACAGAGATAAGAAATTTCAGGCTTGTTTTGTCTCATATGATTTCAAAAATCATTAAGTCAGCAATGGAACTTCTGGGCATAGAATTGCCGGAAAGGATGTAGCAATGAAATGGGAACAGGTATCAATTATTGAAGCACAACGTTTTATTGGATACATATTATAAGGTTTACTTGTATTAATTTAGCAAATTCGATATTTATTTTTATAAATTCTACATATATGTATTTTTGTACTCTGATAATATTTAAACAGGAAAATAATGTTTGATAGTCTTACAGAACGCCTGGAACTTTCTTTCAGGATATTAAAAGGGCAGGGAAGGATCACGGAGATAAATGTTGCTGAAACGCTTAAAGAGGTTCGCAGAGCTCTTCTTGATGCTGATGTTAACTATAAGATTGCCAAAAGTTTTACCGACAATGTTAAGCAAATGGCGATAGGGCAGCAGATTCTTACTTCAGTAAAGCCCGGGCAGATGATGGTGAAAATTGTACATGACGAGCTTGTCAGGCTTATGGGCGGGGCCAATGAAGATATAAATATTAAAGGTAATCCCTCGGTTGTTTTAATAGCCGGGTTGCAGGGATCGGGTAAAACGACTTTCGCCGGCAAGCTGGCCAGGCATCTGGCAGGCAAGAGGGGTAAAACGCCACTGCTTATTGCCTGTGACGTTTATCGTCCGGCAGCTATTGAACAACTTAAAATCCTGGGAGAACAGATAAATATCCCTGTATACACCGAAGAAGGCAATAAGGAACCCGTAAAAATTGCAAAAGCAGGAATCAGGGAAGCCAAAAGAACCGGTTATGACCTTGTAATTATAGATACTGCAGGACGTCTGGCTATAGATGAAGAGATGATGAATGAGATCGAAGCTATTAAAGAAGCTGTTTCACCACAGGAAATATTATTTGTCGTTGATTCAATGACGGGCCAGGATGCTGTAAATACCGCGAAGGAATTTAATGACAGGCTTGATTTTAACGGCGTTGTTCTAACAAAGCTTGATGGTGATACACGCGGCGGAGCAGCATTATCAATACGTGAAGTTGTAAATAAGCCCATAAAATATATTAGCGCAGGTGAAAAACTCGAAGCAATAGAATTGTTCCATCCTGAAAGAATGGCCGACAGAATTCTTGGTATGGGTGATATCGTATCATTAGTGGAAAAAGCCCAGGAACAATTCGATGTCGATCAGGCAAGAAAACTTAAGAAAAAGATTGCTAAGAATCAATTCAACTTCAATGACTTTATACAGCAGATACAGCAGATAAAGAAAATGGGAAATGTTAAGGATCTGGCCGGCATGATCCCGGGCGTAGGTAAAGCAATCAAAAATCTTGATATTGAGGATGATGCATTTAAGAGCATTGAAGCAATAATATTTTCCATGACTGCGCAGGAACGCGAAAATCCTTCAATATTAAACGGATCAAGAAGAAAAAGAATAGCAGCAGGCAGCGGTACAAGTGTGCCTGATGTTAACAGGCTTCTGAAACAATTTGATGATACACGTAAAATGATGAGAATGATGTCAGGAGGGAAAAATCTTATGCGTATGATGGACAACATGCCTAATATAAAAAACCAGAAACCTGGATAAAAAAAATTACTAATATCTAAAATTATAAATAATGGAATTAATAGACGGGAAAAAAATTTCCAGCGAAATTAAAGAGGAAATGGCAGGCGAAGTTGAACAAATCAAACAAAGCGGAGGGAAAATACCACATCTTGCAGCTGTGCTTGTAGGTCACGACGGAGCAAGTGAAACATACGTTGCAAATAAAATAAAGGCCTGTGAACTAGTTGGCATTAAATCCACTCTTATACGTTTTGAAGATACTGTTACACAGGAAGAACTGCTTGATAAGGTAGGTGAGCTAAATACAAATGATGATATTGACGGATTTATTGTTCAGCTGCCTCTCCCTGAACATATCGACGAACAAAAAATAATTGAATCAATTAATCCCGCTAAAGATGTTGACGGCTTCCATCCTGTTAACCTCGGACGTATGGTTATCGGCATGCCTGCATTTATCTCTGCAACACCCGCAGGTATTATGGAGCTCCTTCAGAGATACAATATCAGCACGTCAGGAAAAAACTGCGTTATTATAGGACGGAGTAATATTGTGGGCAGGCCCCTGAGCATATTACTGTCGCAAAAACGCGATACGGGCAATGCAACTGTTACTGTTTGCCATACCCGCACTCAAAATCTTAAGGATATATGCCTTATGGCCGATATAATAATTGTTGCACTGGGCTCACCCGATTTTCTTAAAGCTGATATGGTAAAAAATGGCGCAGTAGTAATTGATGTAGGTACTACAAGGGTCAAATCAGATATTACAAAATCAGGATGGAAACTGAAGGGAGATGTCAAATTTGACGAAGTAGCTCCCAAATGCAGCTATATTACACCTGTTCCCGGTGGTGTAGGGCCAATGACAATTGTATCATTGATAAGAAATACGCTGCTTTCAGCAGGAAAGAAAATATATAATTAAAGCAAATCAACAAAGTGTTATATATTTATATGTTTAAATTTAAATATCATTCTTTTTATCTAATTTACTTAAATACTTAATACCGGCTTAAATATTAATATAGAATGAAAAATCTGAATCTGGCCTTGTTGTTTGGATTAATGCCGCTTTTTCTTTTCATTTCCTGCAAAGAGCCTAAAAAAATCAGTCCTGCCCCAACTAACTGGTACAGTGAAGATCCTGTTTCAATTCCCTTCAGAACCAGGTTGCAAAAATTCGAACGTGAAAACCTGGTTGCCAATAATTCCTTCGAATCAGGAAAAAACTTCGTTGTTGATACCACGGAAACAACATTCAGAATTGACGGGTGGCAGAAGGTAGGTGATAATGTTGAATGGGTAAATATTGAGATGGATTCACTTTATGGTCCCGATGAAGCCATAGATTCAATTCATGCAATAAAAATTATGCGGGAAAAAGCAGATGAGATAGATAATGAAGGTGAGGGTATAATGAGTGACTTTATTAAGGTTATTCCCGGCAATTATTCATTTTCTTTTTATATTAAGCTTGATAATGTGTGCCCGAATGCAGGAAGGCTGGGAACAAAATTGTACGACGCTGTTAATATCAGGATCTACTTTTATGATAAGAACAAAATACCTGTCAGCCCCGGGTTATACATACCGCACAAAGAAATTTATATTGATAATTCCTTTAAAGGCCTGTCATTTTCAAACTTCTGGCAGATAGATAAATTCGGATGGAATAAAGTAATTGGAAAATCTCATAATTATACTTTTCCCGAAGGTGACATACCTGATGATGCACGGTATGTCAAACTGTTTTTCGGATTTAAGGGCAGTGGGACAGTATGGATTGACAATATTGATTTTCATTATACTAGATCCAATTTTACTGCTCTTGAAAGAATACAGATCCTTACCGATACTATTTATTCGAAACAGGAAGTAATAATTCCTGCACCAAAGAAAATTGAAAAATATGAATCAATAATTTATTATAAACCGGGAATTGCCTACTCAAATTTACCCGTGATACTTGTCCCTGATAATCTAACTGCTGAAACCAGGAATGCAGCTAAACTGCTAAAATCAAAGATCGAAAACCTTTTTAATACACTTTTGGATAATACTGCTCAAAGTCCTGATATTAAAATAGTAACAAGATTATCCCCCAGCCAGCTGAAATCATCCGCACTTATATTCAGTATCGGCAAAAATGTTCTTTATAAGAGATTTGAAGAAATCCTGCCTCTTGACAAAATAAGGGATATACCTCAATCTTATTTTATTTATACTAACAGTGACATGCCTAATATTATTTTCATGGCAGGAAACAAATCTGTCGGCGACTATTATGCATCTACTACAGCTATTCAGTTATTTGATAATAAGAATTTTATCTTTCATAACGCTAAAGTGATCGATTATCCCGATTTCATTAACAGGTATTATCATCTTACAACATATGACAGGATGAGTGATATCGCATATATCGATATGTTAACCAGGTATAAGCTCAACGGTGCATATATTTCAAATATGCTGATTGTAGATAACTCTGCCTTTAAAAATGTTATTGAGTCTGTTGGAAGGAAATATGCTTACAACGATATTTTTAATTTTAAAATCCTTATAGCTCCCGGAGAATTTTTCAGGTATATCACAGGCGGGGATAATACGCTGCCTTCAAATAATATAACATGCAGGAACGCATACCAGCAGGACAGGTTAACAGGTATCTGCAAGGCCGGATTTGATGCCGGTGCTGAGGGGATTGCCTATGTGCACTATTTCATTAATCCCTATAGGATAAATCAATGTAATGTTAACCTCAGTGACAATGATCTTAATGACATAAGAAAATTCTGCAGGTACATCAGTGATCTTAGAGTCAATATTAAAAATGGATATCCTGGTAAGAAACTGGAAATATTGCTCCCTTTTTACAATAACGAATTTATTGATAATGAAAAGTGCAAAGCTGAATTATTCCCTGAATCTGCCGGATCGTTTTCCCTTGATGATATTTCATACTTCTGGAGTGGTAATTCATACCATTCGCTGAATAATGATAATGCCGATCTGGAAAGAATGACTGGTTATTTGAATAAGGCCCCTCTATATTGGGATAATTCTATCATAACCAGAAGTGAAGCCGGCTACTTCTCGGGATACTATCCCTATTATCCGGGAAAACTCAGATTATTCAATATATTCGAGCCATACGACAATGATAATATAAAGGTTATTCTTAATAATACAGATAAAAGTCAGATATTCTTTAATGGCACTGTCAGTTCGGAACTTGACCTGATAAAATTTGCTACAATTGCTGATTTTGCATGGAATACGGAAACATATGACCCTGATATATCACTATGGAAAGTTCTTTTGTCAAGATATGGATCCGAAGCTGCAATGGCATTAATGATTTTGAACGATAATTATTACAGCCTTGCTGAGGTAATTTTAAGAATGAAAGTGGAAAATCAGTCTCATAAGCTTATTAAAAAAGGAGAAAACTTAATAAATGATTTGAATTTAAGCAAAGAATTGCTTATTTCGCAATTGACAGAATATCGCCCCCTGGTTGAAGAGATATTCAATATTATCGACAGATATATTGCAGAATTTAATGAACTCACCAGTATTATAAAGGCTGATTCTGAAAATATTACGGATTCTGATATTTATGAGTAAATAAAATAAATTAGTTTTTAAAGATAAACAGGGAGTGATATTGTTCATATTTTTTTTAAACAGAAATTGTCAGGCTGTTAATAATTTTTTTGATATAACAGGGATAAAAAAATAGTAATTTTTTGTATATTAGAATATAGATATTAATTTTTTAAATGAACAAGGGCTATTACAATTTTTTCGAAGAGGATGATTCTGCCGATATTATTAATCGGTATAAAGACATGCTGGATAAAAAGAGATCTTATTATTTTGATATCCATGAATTTGAAAATATTGTTGATTATTACATATACAATAATGATTATAAGTCTGCGATTAAATCAATTGAAACAGGCCTCGTACAGCACCCTTACTCAATTGCACTCAAATTGAAACAGGCACAGGTATTGATAGAAAGCGGAAAGCCTGCAAAGGCCCTGACATTAATAAAAGATATTGAACGTGTTGAATTCTATAATTCTGAGGTACACTTATTAAAGGGAAAAGCTTTTAACTCGCTGCTGAATCAAAAGGATGCCAAAATTGAATTTGATAAGGCGATAAAATTATCAAAGGAAGGTAAAGATGATATTATCTATGATATAGCCTTATCATTTATTCAAATAGACAAGATACAAACTGCTGTTAAATATTTATTGCTCGCATATGAAATTAATGATACTAACCTGCTGGTAATATATGATCTCGCTTTGTGTTATGAACGGCTTGATAATATTGAAAAAAGCATTATATTTTATAACAGATTTCTGGATATTGACCCTTTTGCAGAGAACATATGGTTTAACCTGGGATTGCTTTATTCCTCCATAAGCGAATATAAAAATGCTTTGAATGCATATGACTATTCAATTGCCATCTGTCCTGAAAACACCTCAGTTTATTTCAGCAAGGCTGATACCCTGATCTGCAGCGGCAATTATTATGATGCGATAGATGTGTACCTGGATCTGCTTGAGAATGATGATAATAACACTCATGCATATTGTTGTATTGCTGAATGTCATGAAAAACTTAGCGATTATAAGTCAGCGATAAGGAACTATATTAGTGCAATAAGGATTGATAGCAGCGATTCTGAAGCTTTATACAGAATGGCAGGCTTATACAATAATCTGAAAAAATATCATCATAGTATAACCTATCTTAAGAAGGCAATAAAGATCGAACCTGATAATTCTGAGTACTGGTTTATGCTTGGTGAGTTATATTCTCAGATCAAGGCTTATGGCGGATCCATAAGAGCATATAATAAAACACTGGAGATTGACCCTTCTAACTATAGATGCTGGCTTGCATATGCAAAAATATATTACAGGAGGAACAAGGTCAGTGATGCCATTAATATTCTTCAGAAAGGGTACAGATACAATAAGAACATCTCAACCATTAATTACCAGCTGGCAGCATACCATATTTCAAATGAGCAACGCTCTATAGCCTATAAATATTTTGAAAAAGGCCTGTCCCTGAATTTTAAGGAACATAACAAAGTACTTGATCAATTCCCGGAAACAAAAAAAGACAAAGATATAAGCCGCCTTATTGTTAAATATCAGAAAAAAAGCTGAATATAATGAACATATCACTGCCGCATATGCCGGACAGGTCAGAAAAAGACCGTGAGACCGGGTTGACAATGGTCATGGATAAAGGCCTGAGCTGTAATGAAGTTGAAAACTTCATTGAATCAAGCAGTGAATATACCGATATTGTTAAGCTTGGATTCGGCACATCGTTAATAACCAATAAATTAAAAGAGAAAATAAAACTCTATAAAAAAGCAAATATCAATATCTACACAGGAGGGACATTATTTGAAGTATTTGCGATAAGAAACATGTTTGATGACTATCTCAGGTTTATTGAAAAGTATGATTTGGCATATGCTGAAGTGTCGGATGGTTCGATGTACATGCCACATGAGCAAAAACTTGAATACATCAGAAAGCTGTCAGAACATGTTACTGTGCTGTCAGAAGTGGGCTCAAAACAGAAAGAAGTAATAATCCCGCCTGACCGGTGGATCGGTATGATGAAATCGGAGCTTGAAGCCGGTTCATGGAAAGTTATTGCTGAAGCCAGAGAAAGCGGTACTACAGGTATATATCATAGTGATGGCACAGCCGACGGGGATTTAATAGATAATATCTCACATCATGTTGATCCTAACAATATTATGTGGGAGGCTCCTCTTAAATCGCAGCAGGTATACTTCATTAAGCTTTTTGGATGTAATGTTAATCTCGGTAATATAGCCTGTAATGAAGTGTTACCTCTTGAAACTTTAAGGCTGGGACTCAGAGGTGACACATTTTCCGATTTTCTTCCTGATGAACTGAAAAAAAATAAGTAAAAGCCAGGTACAAACACCTTATTGCAAATAATATGAAGAAGTATATAGGATTGTTTTTTAAAGGTGTGGGTATGGGTGCCGCAAATGTTATTCCCGGTGTTTCCGGAGGTACTGTTGCATTAATTACAGGAATTTTTGAAAAACTTATCGATTCAATAAAATCATTTGATCTTACTGCAATAACCTTGCTCTTTACGGGAAAATTCAAAAGGTTCGCCATGCATGTGAACCTCGATTTTCTTTTTGTGGTATTCCTGGGGATTGGTATCAGCATTTTTTCTCTTGCACTGCTATTAAAAGAGTTATTTTGTACTTACCCGGTATTTGTCTGGTCATATTTCTTCGGCCTTATTCTGGGCTCAGTTTATTTTGTCGGAAAAACTATAGATAAATGGACACTTAGTGTTATAATAACTTTTATTATAGGTACAGGAATTGCTGTTTTTGTTTCAGTATTACGGCCGGCATCAGAAAATACCAATAATTATTATCTTATAATTTGCGGGATTGTTGCAGTATGCAGCATGATCATTCCTGGCTTGTCAGGATCTTTTGTATTAATACTTCTTGGCAATTATCAGCTTGTGATGATAAATGCGGTTAGTGAATTGAACATGGGCATCCTGTTACCCGTTGCATTAGGTGCATGTATTGGCCTTATTGCATTCTCACATTTCCTGTCATGGATATATAAAAAATACAGGAATGAGACAACAAGTATATTAACAGGATTTATACTGGGATCACTGGGGATTATATGGCCATGGAAAAGAGCTATGAACGCTCTTACCGGAGAAGAGCTGAATATTAACAGTTTTGGCGCTATCCTGGCAGATAATCAGGTAGTATGCAACCTTAAGGTTTATTATTATAAGCATTTTATTCCCGAAGAATTTAACTATATAACGTTGGTGTCTGTGCTTTTGCTTGTTGCGGGAATATTTTCAATATGGATCCTCGAAAAGTCTGCCTTAAGTAAGAATACATCAACAAATTAAAAAAATGAGAACGTTTGGATTAATTGGCTATCCATTGGAGCATTCATTCTCAAAGATGTATTTCACAAACAAATTTCAAAATGAAAATATTCCGGATTGCCAATACCTGAATTATCCTCTGGGATCAGTTGACGGACTTCCTGAACTTATAGCCACGAATATTGATCTTTCCGGCCTTAATGTTACTATCCCCTATAAAGAAAAAGTGATCCAATACCTTGATGATATTGATAAAACTGCTGAAGAGATAGGGGCGGTGAATACAATAAAGATCATCAGACTGGAAAATCATGACAGACTTGAAGGTTATAATACTGATGCTTATGGATTTCATCATTCACTTCTTCCACATTTAAAAAAGCATCATAAAAAAGCTATGATACTTGGTACCGGAGGTTCATCAAAAGCAATTGCCTATGTACTGGCTCAGTTAGGCATCAGATATATTTATGTTTCCCGTAATCCAAAGAAAGAATCTCATATTTCATATAGAGATATAACCTGTGAGCTGATGGATGAATGCAAAATCATTATCAATACAACGCCTCTGGGCATGTATCCTGATATTAATAAATGTGCTGATATTCCTTATGATGATCTAACCGCGAACCATTTACTTTATGATCTGGTGTATAATCCTGAAATTACTATGTTTCTTGAGAAAGGTGCCAAAAAAAATACTTCTGTCATTAACGGGCTTTCGATGTTACATCTTCAGGCAGAGAGATCGTGGGAGATATGGAACAGTAAGATCAGTAACTCTTGAATGACATTTCCTGAAGCCTTGAGCTTACTTTTATTCCCTGTTTGGAAGCATTGGCCTGTTTATATTCAAACTTTAGCTTATCACCAACAATTAAAAAGTTAATAGTTGCCCCTAAATCAATCGCACCCTTTTTTTCAGTAATCAGTAAAGTACTCAGGCTATTTATTTTCCCGACTATTTCCGGCAGCTGTTTGGTGCGGCTGAATGGTACGAAAAGTATATGGCATTTTGAAATTTCATCAACTGATTTCAGACGCTGGACAGTGATAGTCTGAACCCCGACTTTTTTCCCGGATGTATATGCATCCAGTTCATCCGCCACATTTGAAGTACCGAATACTCCAATAATAAATGATCCTGATTTGTATGCCGGTGGCCATTCAATTAATCTCGAAAAATTATAAATAAACATTGCCTGTGCCTTGGGTATGCCAGTCTGTCCAAACATCAAATTTGAAAGAGTCATAAATATGACCATTGTAAAAATCGCTGTCTTTTTCATATGAAATTGATTGGATTTCGCCATGTTCTACGTTAAACAAATTGAAATGTTATAAAAAACAAATTTAAAATAAATTCGTTACAGTAAAGAAAGTCATTTTAAAAATTAATATCAACATCTTATATTAATTTTATATTAACAGGATATTCTATTTTTGTTAAGAACAGTCCGCATGCAGGAGCTGAGCTGCCCGCATTGTCCCTGTTTTTTGATTCAATAATGCCTGCCAGGTCAGAAATACTTATCTTTTCACGTCCTATATCTATCATAGTACCTACAATCGCCCTTACCATATTCCTTAAAAATCTGTCTGCTGTAATACTGAAAATAAGATTATCCCCATATTCTTCCCATCCTGAATAAAAAATTTTGCATTCATTTGTTTTCACATCGGTATGTACTTTGCTGAAACTGGTATAGTCAGTATACTCTTTCAGCAAGTCAGCAGCTTCATTCATCTTCACGGTATTCAGCGGTCCGTATACAAACCAGCTGTAGCCATTTTCAAACGGGTTCTTAGCCCTCGATATATGATACTCATATGTTCTTGAGATGGCAGTAAACCTCGCATGTGAATCAGCCTCCACTCTGAATATTTCATGTGCCGCTATATCCGCCGGCAATACTCCATTTATGCTGTAAAGTATACCCGGATCTTTATCCGGATGCTGACCGGAGCTGTCAAAATGAGCTATGAAATACCTGGCATGAACCCCGGTGTCAGTCCTTCCGGCGCCGGTAGTTTCAATTTTTTCCCTCAGGATAGTAGATAAAGCCTTATCAACAATACTCTGCACAGTAACGGCATTTGGCTGAATCTGCCATCCGTGATAAGCGGTCCCTTTATATGATAACTGAATAAAATATCGATGCTTCATTTTTACAATAAAAAAATAATTTCTGAAAATATGTCAGTAACTTTGCTAAAAATGCAAACTTGCTATATTATTTCATCATTAAATTTAACAATTTATATAATTAAATAGCATTTAACATTTTTTAACAATCCCTAATATTATGTATTTCAATACTCTATATATAATTTGCATAAATTAACAATTCAGTTGGAACAAAATTTGTTACCTTCAATCTGTTTTTTATTAATAATAATAAATGATATTAAAGTTATAAAAGTATGGGTGAAATTGCTGTAAACATTAAAGAATTAAATGAAAAAATTCAAAAGGAAAGCTCTTTTGTGGATATCATTAATCTTGAAATAAGAAAGGTTATTATCGGTCAAAAACATTTAATTGAAAGTTTATTAATAGGCCTGCTTTCTGACGGCCATATTCTGCTTGAAGGTGTTCCGGGCCTGGCAAAAACTCTGGCTATTAATACTCTGGCTACTACAATTGACGCAAAATTCAGCAGGATACAATTTACGCCTGACCTGTTGCCGGCAGATCTTATCGGGACAATGATATACAGTCAGAAGAAAGAGGATTTCCTTGTTAAAAAGGGGCCGGTATTTGCTAATTTTATACTGGCTGATGAAATTAACCGGTCTCCTGCCAAAGTTCAGAGTGCATTGCTCGAGGCTATGCAGGAAAAGCAGGTTACCATTGGCAGCGAATCGTATATTCTACCCAAACCATTCCTGGTACTGGCAACACAGAACCCGATAGAACAAGAAGGCACTTATCCCTTACCTGAAGCTCAGATTGACAGGTTTATGCTGAAAGTTGTAATTGATTATCCTAATCAGGACGATGAAAGGCTTATAATGAGAGAAAACCTGGCAAAAGTTTTTCCCGTAGCAAACAAGGTATTGAAGCCGGAGGATATCTTAAGGGCACGGGATGTGGTAAAGGAAGTATATATGGATGAGAAAATAGAACAGTATATCCTTGATATTGTTTTTGCCACAAGAAATCCGGGTGATTATAACCTCGGACAATATATAAACATGATAAATTACGGGGGTTCGCCAAGAGCCAGCATATATCTTGCAGCCGCATCAAAAGCGTATGCTTTTATAAAAAGAAGGGGCTATGTTATCCCTGAAGATGTCAGGGCTATATGTTATAATGTGTTGAGGCACAGAATAGGCTTAACTTATGAGGCTGAAGCTGAAAATATCACGAGTGAAATTATTATTACTGATATACTCAATAATATTGAAGTTCCCTAGTAATAATAAAACCTGATAACAATGAAGAAATTTATCTCCATACTGCTTTTGGCTTTTATTATTCTGCTCTATATTCCGGCACAAAATTATATCGGGCTTCATAAAGATGAGCTTATTAACGTTATGAAGTCTACACAAAGAAATTTTAAACTGAATACGGATGCTGTCAATAATAAATACAAATATCTGAAGTATGAAGATAAAATAAATGAGCAAACCATGCTTTTTTTCCTTTCGGAAGATAATTTTTGCACCTATGTAAGACTCATGTGCGATTATGTTAATCTAAACAAGGTAATAGAAAATTTTAACAGTCAATACACCAAAACCAGCCAATATAAATGGACATATAAGGAAAATGGAGATGTTTACACTGTTGATCTCGAGAAAGGAGAGTGGTTTTTTACTGTCAGCATAAGAAAAGAATAAATATTCAATTTATTAATTAGCAGGTGTGGATACAACTGAGTTATTAAAACGGGTCAGAAAAATAGAGATAAAAACAAGGGGCCTGTCGCAACATATATTTGCAGGTGAATATCATTCCGCATTTAAAGGCAAGGGGATGGCCTTCAGTGAAGTAAGAGAATACCAGTATGGTGATGATATCAGAAATATTGACTGGAATGTAACAGCGAGGTTTAATCATCCCTATATTAAAATTTATGAGGAGGAGAGGGAACTGACGGTTATGCTCGTTATTGATGTAAGTGGTTCCCGGGAATTTGGCACCCAATCGGGACTGAAGAAAAATGTCATCACCGAGATCGCAGCTGTACTTTCATTTTCTGCTATTGAAAATAATGATAAGGTGGGGGTCATCATGTTCAGTGATAAAATTGAAAAATTCATACCCCCAAAGAAAGGAAAACAACATATATTAAGAATCATCAGGGAGCTTATAAATTTCGAGCCTGAGAACAAAGGAACAAAAATAACTGAAGCTTTAAGATACCTTACTAATGCAATAAAAAAACGCAGCACTGCTTTTATTATCTCTGATTTTTTTGATGATACATTTGATGATGCACTGAGAATTGCAAATAAGAAACATGATGTCGTCGGACTTAAAATTTTCGATCTGAGAGAAACCCGGCTGCCGCGGATCGGATTATTGAAAATGGCAGATGCTGAAAGTGGTGAGAATATCTGGGTTGATACTTCAAACAATTATATACGTAACACTTACGAACAATCCTGGAGAAAACATCTTGAAGAACTAAATGATATATTTTCCAAAACGGGTGTCGATCATATTTCAATATCAACAGACGAGGATTATGTAAAACCATTGATGCAGCTGTTTAGAAAAAGAGCACAGTAGACGGATGTTCATTTTTTCATAAAAACTTTAAAGATAACACGGAATAAAAAGAATGGATAAAAAAGCAAATCATATTATTAATGTTTTTTGTTTGCTATCAGCAATATTTTTATTATCACAAAACACATTTTCCCAGCTAGTTACAATTAATGCGCAGCTGGATACAAACCGCATGATGATAGGCGACCAGGTAAATATGCTTATCGAAGTCACTAAGCCTGAAAATTCATTGATCATATTCCCGGAATTTGAAAATAACCTTACTGATGAAATAGAAATAACAAGTAAATCCGGTATTGATTCCATACTCACAGAGGCCGATAAAATATTACTGTCGCAAAAGATCACTCTTACTTCTTTTGACAGCGGATTATTATATATTCCCCCGCTTGATTTTATTTTCACATCAGGCGGGTATACAGATACCATAAGTTCAACGGCAGGTTATCTCGAGGTTATTCCGGTAAAGATTGATACCACGGGAACCATCCGCGATATAAAAGGATTATACAGGGCTCCCTACAGCCTTGGTGAGCTATTGCCTTTCATTTTATTAATATTACTTGCCAATGCGCTTACTTGGTTTATAACTTATTATTTAAGGAAGAGAAAGAAGGATGAACCGATACTGAACAGGGCTAAGCCTGCTGAACCGGCTTACATAATTGCTCTCCGCGAGCTGGACAAATTGAAGACAGAAAAGCTGTGGCAACAGAATAAAGTGAAACAATATTATACACGTCTGACTGAGATTATACGAACATATATTGAGAGAAGATTTTACATAAGGGCAATGGAACAAACAACAAATGAGATACTGGAAGAGTTTCAGGGAAGAAACATTAAAAACATAAATTATAATATGCTTGTACAGCTTCTTAACCTTGCAGATATGGTAAAATTTGCAAAGGGAGAGCCTTTGCCGGACGAGAATATGACTCACATGGACAATGCATATACATTTATTAAAAATACAAAACATCAATCATCACAGGAGGATAATGAAAATGATCCTGAAAATAGTTATAACAGGAAGGAATTATCTGCTTAAGTCATGAAAGAATTTGAATTTGCACATCCGGGATATTTTTATCTGCTGTTATTAATTATACCGGCAGTTATCTGGTATATCCGTAAAGAAAAAAAGCTTAATGCCACTATCCGGGTATCAACCATAAAGTCCCTGGTAAATGCCGGAAAATCATATAAAAATTATTTGAGACATCTGTTGTTTATCCTCAGAATGTTCACTGTTTCACTGCTGATTATTGTTCTTGCAAGGCCGCAGTCGATGAAAAACTGGGAAAAGAACATTACTGAAGGAATAGATATCATTATTACACTTGATATTTCCGGCAGTATGCTTGCACGTGATTTTAAGCCTGACCGGCTTGAAGCATCAAAAGATGTTGCAATTGAGTTTATTTCAGGCAGGACAAATGACCGTATAGGATTGATCGTGTTTAGTGGTGAAAGCTTCACCCAGTGTCCTTTGACCACGGATCATAAAGTACTGACAAATCTTTTTAAGGATATCAGAAGCGGCATGATCGAGGATGGGACAGCTATAGGAGTCGGACTGGCAAATGCCATAAAAAGGCTAAAGGATAGTGATGCTATCAGCAAAGTAATAATACTGTTAACTGACGGAGTAAATAACCAGGGATCCATTGATCCTATAACGGCCGCAGAGATAGCAAAGACATTCAGAATAAGAACATATACAGTTGGTGTTGGCAGCATGGGGACAGCGCCCTACCCGGTGCAAAATCCTTATACGGGAAATATCTATTACCAGAATATGCCTGTTGAAATTGATGAAGAGACATTGCAGGATATTGCCGACATTACAGGCGGCAAATACTTCAGGGCTACAAATAATGAGAAGCTCAGACAAATCTATGAAGAGATTGACAAGCTTGAGAAATCCAGGATCGATGTTAAGGAATACAGCCGTAAACAGGAAAAATATCTTGCTTTTGCCATAGCAGCAGCTTTGCTTTTATTAATAGAGATAATACTTAAAAATACGATCTTAAGAAATTTACCTTAAATAAATTATTATAGTATGTTCAGGTTCGCACATTCTGAGTTTTTATATCTTCTTGCCGGAATCCCGGTGCTTATAGCATTATATATTGTCACTGTATACCTCAGGAAGAAATCAATAAAAAAATTTGGCAACCTGTCAGTGATCTCAGAGTTAATGCCTGAAATATCATATGCAAGACCCCACTTGAAATTCATTATCATTATATTGGCTTTGAGCGTTCTTATATTTGCATTGGCAAGGCCGCAATTCGGTTCCAGGCTGAGAGAGGTAAAACGAAAAGGGATAGAACTGATTATTGCCCTTGACATATCAAACAGTATGCTGGCTGAAGATATACAACCAAACAGACTGGAAAGAGCAAAGCAAGCGATATTAAGATTACTTGATCAGCTTGAAAATGACAGGATAGGATTGGTGGTTTTTGCAGGAGATGCTTATATACAGGTGCCTATAACAACCGATTATGCTTCTGTAAGGATGTTTCTTAACAATATCAATACTGACATTGTATCCCGCCAGGGTACTGCGATAGGTAAAGCAATAAGACTGGCAAATCATTCATTCACACAGGATACGGAAGCGAACAAGGCTATTGTTATAATCTCTGACGGCGAAAACCATGAAGGGGACGCCATACAGGCTGCCGAACAGGCGAATGATAAAGGTATTAAGGTGTATACAATTGCTATGGGGTCACCTGACGGAGCGCCCATTCCTATGAGGGCAGACAAATATCAGAAAGGTTTTTTAAAAGACAGGGAAGGGAATGTCGTCACAAGTAAGATGAATCCCCGGATGCTTAGCCAGATTTCAGCGGCAGGCGGCGGGAAATTTTATCATGCAACAAGCACAAATGTCGGCTTAAGCAAGCTGTTTAATGAACTAAATAAACTGAATAAGACCGATATTGATACCAGGGTCTATTCAGAATATGAAGAACAGTTTCCTGCCATTGTATGGATAGCTCTCGGACTTATAATACTGGATTTCCTGATACTTGAAAAAAGAAATAAGTGGCTGAAAAATATTAATATTTTTAAAATTAAAATTTAAGTTGTAATGAGACTGGCAGCACTAATATTAATATCCCTGATAGCTTTTACAGCGTTCGCCCAGAACGAAAGGAAAAATATAAGAAAGGGAAATAAAAGCTATACGAAAGAAGATTACAATGAAGCTGAGGTACAATATCGCAAAGCGCTGGAAAAGGCTCCTGATTCGAAAAAAGCTGACTATAACCTGGCTAATACTCTTTACAGAAAAGAGAAATATGAAGCTGCGGGAACAAAA
>CAZBUF010000571.1:0-3011 GCA_964495025.1 uncultured Bacteroidales bacterium
ATAATATTATTCAATTAAACAATCAACCCGGAAATGCTGAGTAAGTATAAAGAAAATGAATATTGATTTTCATTTTTTAATAAGCAAAAAATTATATTCATTTTATTCATGATGAATACAGATATAGATTCTCTCAAAAAAGAAATTCTGCAGTGTTCAAAATGCGAATTGGCTAAAACACGTAACCATGTTATTTTTGGCGAAGGCAATGCAAAAGCGGGTATCTTAATCATTGGAGAAGCCCCCGGAAGGGATGAAGATATGCAGGGAAGGCCCTTTGTAGGTAAATCGGGGCAAATGCTTGAAAAGATCCTTGCTGCGTGTGGCTTTACCCGCGATGAGCATGTTTTTATCAGCAACATTGTTAAATGCAGGCCGCCAGACAACAGGATCCCAACTCCGCAGGAAGCCTCTACCTGCATGCCCTGGTTGATAAAACAGATCGAACTGATAAACCCGAAAATACTGATATTATTGGGCTCTACGGCATTAAAATACATGTCAGGCCCCGAGCATAGGATTACCCGTGAGCGGGGGAGATGGATTAACCTGCAAAACAGGCTGGCCATGCCTGTATACCATCCTGCAGCCTTATTAAGGGATCCCCGCTTAAAACGTGATACATGGGAAGATTTTAAAAAGATTGTTTTTAAATACCGCGAACTGGTGAACCCGCAACATTATTCGGCACATGTGTAAATCCTATCCTGACCATCCCAAATGAAATTTGAAGCTGCAATTTATGCAGATATTTGTTTTTACTGTAATTTTTCACTTATACTGCCGTCAGGTAGCATATTGCCGGAATGCTGATGTTTCGCCTCTGATAATATTAGTTACACGTTTTTAAACCAGATGAATGGCCTAATGTCATGTATCGGATATATTATTGACAGTTAGTCCTTAACCATTAACTGATAAAAATTGACCAAGTACCGTAATGTTACCTTTAACTTTATCATTGAGTTTAATTAAAACATTCATGTTCAAAGGCAAAAATACATCTACCCTTGAGTCAAACATAATAAAACCCAATTCGTCACCTTGTTTCACAACATCGCCAGCTTTTAAGTTGTATATGATGCGCCGGGCAACTATACCAGCAATTTGCCTTATTAACACCAGAGACCCTTTAGTTGTTTCAATTACTGCTGTGTTACGTTCGTTTTTCAGGCTCGATTTGGGGTGCCAGGCCACCAGATATTTACCAGGATGGTGTTTTGAATAAATTATCCTTCCGCTCACAGGCACACGGTTTTGATGAACATTTAAAACCGACATGAAAATGGAGATTTTTTTACAATTCGTTTTAAAAAAGTTTATCAGCTCCGGTATATACTTCTTCAACTTTTAAAACGACAACTCCATGTCCGGGCAAATTTTCCGGGTTCCATTTTTTCATGTCATCAAATTCTTTGCCGGAAGTATAATAGTTAACAATTCCTTTGAGCTGATATGCTTTACTCTCTTCTGTTATGAATAGAATTGCACCTTTGCATCCCGAAAGGATATTATTCAGGGTTTTATCGAGGAAATTATTTGCTACCATGAATTTATTTTCAGCGTACCGTGATACACATGTTGCATAAATGGAATTCGGGATACCCTGTTCTGATACCGTGCTAAAAACAATTGGTCCTTTTCGGTTATTCCATGCTTCTGTTATTGAGTCGGGAATTTTTTTCATTATATACAAGATTTTTATTTAATTATAAGCCCATTTCAAATAGATTGTGCCCCATGTAAAGCCGCCCCCGAAAGCCGAAAGGATAAGCTTATCACCTTTTTTAAGTTCTTTTTCTTTTTCCCACAGGCAAAGGGGTATGGTAGCTGCAGTGGTATTTCCGTACCGCTCTATGTTAATCATAATTTTATCTATTGTAAGGTTCATCCTGCGGCCAACGGCCTCGATTATACGGTTGTTGGCCTGGTGAGGGACAAACCATGCCAGTTCATCGTTAGTAATATGGTGTTTTTTCATCATGTCGACCGATACATCGGCCATTTTTGAAACGGCGGTTTTAAAAACCGGTTGTCCGTCCTGATATATAAAATGTTCTTTGGCATCGACTGTAGCATGTGATGCCGGCTTTAACGAACCACCCGCCTTCAGGTAGAGAAAATCTTTACCGGAACCGTCAATTTGAAGGTGATGGTCAATTACCCCGACTTCTTCGGTGGTAGGCTCAAGCAGCAATGCCACAGCTGCATCGCCAAATAGTACACAGGTGGTACGGTCGGTATAATCAGTAATCGACGACATTTTATCGGAAGCCACCAGAACAACTTTTTTGTATCTTCCTGTTTCGATAAACTGCGATGCCGTTTGTAGTGCAAAGATGAACCCGGAGCAGGCAGCGCTTAAATCAAAACCCCAGGCGTTTTTTACCCCGGTTTTTTCAGCTACAAGGCAGGCTGTTGAAGGAAACATCATATCAGGACTGATAGTAGCCACAATAATCAGTTCAATATCTTCGGGTTTGTTACCTGTTTTTTTTAACAGTTTTTTTACTGCTTCGGCCCCCATATCGGAAGTGGCCAGACCTTCGCCTTTTAAAATCCTTCGTTCTTTGATACCTACGCGCTGAGTTATCCACTCATCGGAAGTATCGACCATCGTGCTGAGTTCTTTGTTAGTAAGGATATATTCGGGTAAATATGCTTCAATACCGCTTATTTTCGCATGATAATTATCCATTTTTTTTCGAATATAAGTTTATATAATAAAGATTTAGTTTTAGTTATTATTATTTATTTTTAAAATAATATCTTTCAAATCTTCCATTTCAAAATCATATAGTTTTTTCAACCTGCCTATTTTATTGCCCGATTGATTAGAAGGAATATTTAATGCATTTGTTAATTCAACAACAGGAATGGAATATTTCTGTGCTGCTTCGTTCAAAGTCATGTATCCAAATATTTCCAATTCAGCATATGGTTGTTTCTGATGATCTTCTTTCTGATTTTTGTGCTGTCTGTTTGTTGTGTTTTGTTTTTCAAAAGCAGCA
>CAZBUF010000572.1:0-10176 GCA_964495025.1 uncultured Bacteroidales bacterium
AAAAACCCGGTTGTTATTAATCCCAGTAAAAATCCGGAATATACCTGTGCCGGACTGTGTGAGTTTAATCTCAGTCTTGAAGCCCCCAGTATTCCGGCAACAATTATCGTAACAATAAATATACCCATCCTGTTTACTGTCATCCTTAAGGAAAGGCTGAAAATCAATCCCGCCAGGCCGCCAATGCCAACCATATGAGTGCTGATCTTCCAGAAATACGATATTATTATCACAAACAATACTGATATGGAAGCTGCAAAAAGATATACCGAATAAAAATAATTCAGTGGTAATTTCTTTACAATAAAATGTGCGGCATAAAATAATATAAATGTAATAAAATACGGTACAATTCTTTCCTTGTTGTTATTCATCCTGACACTGCTGATCATCCTTGTATAATAAAAAAAAGGGGTTAAACTTAAAGGAAGAACAATGGTAAGGACAAATACTATGATAAGTGTAAGATTTGACCAGCGGCTGTCAATATATGCAATATAAGCTCCTGATTTCAATATAGTAATTATTCCCAGCATAGGCATTATCAGGGGATGAAACAAGACTGAAAAAATATTTGCCGGTTTTATTTGCATATGTGTTTTTTTACGTCATCTGTACGCCTTAATACTCTATAGTTCCTTTCTCATCCTTGCAACGGGAATATTCAGCTGTTCCCTGTATTTGGCAACAGTACGCCTTGCGATATGATAACCCTTGTTGTTCAGTATTGCAGCTAATTTATCATCCGTTAAAGGTTTCCTTTTGTTTTCATTCTCAATACATTCCTTCAGGATAGATTTAATCTCTCTTGTTGATACCTCTTCACCGTTTTCCGTCTGCATACCTTCCGAAAAGAAATACTTAAGCGGGTAAATACCGAAATTGGTCTGGATATATTTGCTGTTTGCCACTCTTGAGATTGTTGATATATCAAGGCCTGTAACATCAGCGATATCTTTCAGTATCATTGGCCTCAGGAAAGTCTCATCGCCATCGATAAAATATTTACTCTGAAAATTTATTATTGCGTGCATTGTAAGCATAAGAGTATTTTGACGCTGCCTTATGGCATCGATAAACCATTTTGCAGAGTCAAGTTTTTGTTTTACAAAACCAACGGCTTCCTTCTGCTGCTTTGAAAAACTTTCCTTATTGGAATGGTATGACTTAAGCATCTCACTATATTCCCTGTTAACTCTCAAATCAGGTATATTTTTGGAATTAAGGCTGAGCTGCAATTCACCGTCCTTGTTCTCAAGGATAAAATCCGGTATTATGTGGTACGATGTTTTACTTGCAGGGTCACTGTATGAGCTCCCCGGCTTTGGATTCAGCTTTAGTATCTCGTCAAGGGCATTTTTAAGTTCTTCTTCGCTAATTCCCAAACGTGCAATGATCTTATCGTAATGTTTCTTTGTGAATTCCTCAAAATAGTCTTTCAGTATTTCTTCAGCCAGCTCTATTTCCCGAAGATTATGGTCTTTATTTGCCATTTGAAGTATAAGGCATTCCTGTAGATTGCGGGCTCCCACACCTGGTGGATCAAAATCCTGGATGATCTTCAGTATTTCCAGCAATTCCTCTTCTGTTGCAGTTAAATTCTGAGAAAATGCAATATCATCAACTATTGAGTCAAGCTCTCTTCTGAGGTATCCGTCCTCATCAATATTTCCAAGAATATATTTAGCCAGGACCTGCTGTTTATCGGTCAATGATCCCATTCCCAGCTGGCTTGCAAGATAATCACTAAATGTTGCACCGGTGGAAAACGGAATATCATCCCTCCTGTCATCTTTGGAATAGTTACTGGAGGCAAGCTTATATGATGGGATATCTTCGTCATTAAGATAATCATCCAGAGAAAATTCATCCTGTTCGTTATCATTGATACTCTCCTGGCTATCCTGCTCATCCCTGGTATCTGCTTCATCCTCCATTCCTTCTTCCAGTATCGGATTCTCTTCCAGTTCCTTCTTAATTCTCTGCTCCAGCTGCATAGTCGGGATCTCCAGCAGTTTAATCATCTGTATCTGCTGGGGAGATAATTTCTGTAATAGTTTCTGTTGTAATTTTTGTTTCAGCATTAAAATTCAGCATTTTTCGGCGTTCTTGGAAATGGAATAACATCACGTATATTACTCATCCCGGTAATAAAAAGCATGGTCCTTTCCAGTCCCAGGCCAAAACCACTATGTGTTACCGTCCCAAATTTTCTTGTTTCAATGTACCACCAAAGGTCCTTGTCCGGTAAATTTAGTTCTTTTATCCTTTTATTCAGCTTTTCATAATCTTCCTCACGCTGAGAACCCCCTATGATTTCACCAATCTTCGGAAACAGAACATCCATAGCCCGAACAGTTTTCCCGTCATCATTTAATTTCATATAAAAGGCTTTTATATCTTTTGGGTAATCCGTGACTATTACAGGCTTTTTATAGTATTTTTCAACAAGATACCGTTCATGTTCGGTTTGCAGGTCAATACCCCAGCTTACAGGAAATTCAAATCTCTCACCTGATTTTTCTAATATTTCAATTGCATGAGTATATGTTATACGTTCGAAATTACCGCTGATAATAAATTTCAGCCTTTCGATCAATTCCTTATCGTACATCTTATTTAAAAACTCCAGATCATCACTGCATTTGTCCAATACATACTGAATTAAGAATTTAAGGAAATCTTCTGCCAGGTTCATGTTATCATTGATATCGTTAAAAGCTACTTCAGGCTCAATCATCCAGAATTCGGCAAGATGCCTCGGCGTATTTGAATTTTCTGCGCGGAATGTGGGCCCGAACGTATAGATCTGGGATAATGCAAGTGCGGCAAGCTCACCTTCAAGCTGGCCGGATACTGTTAAGCTTGTTTCCCTGCCAAAAAAATCTTCATTATAATTTACTACCCCCTCCTCATTTAATGGCGGAGCCTTTGGATCCAGTGTTGTAACCCTGAACATCTCACCTGCACCTTCGCAATCGGAACCCGTTATTATGGGAGTGTGCAAATAACAAAATCCCCTGTCATTGAAATATTTATGTATGGCAAAAGATAAAGCATGCCTTATTCTGAATACTGCACCAAAAGTGTTGGTGCGTGGCCTTAAATGTGCAATCTCCCTAAGATACTCCAGTGTATGCCCTTTTTTCTGTAACGGATAAATATTGGGATCAGCAGTACCATAAATTTGAATATCGCCTGCATGTATTTCCATATCCTGGCGCTGGCCCTGGGATTTTATTAATTTCCCCGTAACTGCAATGCATGATCCTGTAGTGATGTTTTTTATCGTATCTTCATCAAAATCAGAATTATTTATAACAATCTGAATATTATGTATAACTGAGCCGTCATTCAATGCAAGAAATGCTACATTCTTGCCTTCTCTCTTTGTCCTCACCCATCCCCTGACATGGACCTGTTTATCAAAATCATTTGAATTCAGTAAATCCTTAATTTTAGTCCTTGTAATGTTTAGCATTTTCCTATTATTTAATATTCATTTAATATAATCCTTTATAAAACACACCTACAAAAATAAGACTTTAGACAGAAATAAGAAAGGGTTTAGAAAAGGGACATAGAAAAGGGACAGCTCCCTATAAAAAGAAAAGGGACAGCTCCCTATGAAAGGAAGCTGTCCCTTTTCACAGGGAGCTGTCCCTTTTTATATCTACTCACACTTAAGTACATGCACGATCTGATATTCAGCTGCATCCTTATAAGCGCCGTATGATGCATTTTTATATGCATCACAAGCCTTATCATTCTCCCCTTTTTCCCTCAATGCATTTGCCATTTCATAATAGATCCTGGCTTTTGTTGCTGCATCATTACTTTCATATTCCAATGCTTTTATCGATGCTTCAATAGCATTATCATAGCTTTTTTGCAGGTTATTAACAGTAGCCAGCAGGTAATAGGCCATTGCATCTTTGTTATCAAATTCAAGTGCAAGTGTAAGGGATTTCATAGCTTCATCGTAATTCTCCGCAGATTTGGAATCAGCTCCTTTCTTCAGAAAGTATTTGCTTCCCGACTGTCTTGCTTTATCAGCAACCTTCTGTTCATCGTTCTTTTCCGCATAATTGATGGCTTTTCTGGTTGACTCTATAAACGAAGCTTCATCTCCCATTTTTTTATAGATAAGGCTCATCATATAATAAGCTTTTTCATATTCGGGATTAAGCTCCGTGGCCTTGCTAAAATCCGCCAAAGCTCCTTCAAGGTCCTTACTCTTATACTTTCCTCCTGCTTTCTGATAATATAACTGTGGAATTATTTGCCGCGCCTTTTCTGATGTCGACTCATCGTTAAATTTGTTGGCAACTTCAACGGTTTTTTCTAATTCGGCAATTGCCTTGTCAAGTTCTTCTGCCTGAATAAGGTTCGTTGCTACCTGGTAATGTAAAGTAGGAAGTTTCGATTCAATCTGAATAACCATATCCTCACCTTCCATTGCATCTTCTTCATCCAGCTCAGAATACATCTCCAGACAGGAGTTAAACTGAGTTATTGCTTCTTCATAATTATCTGATTGAATAGCACTTACGCCGTTATTGAATGCTTCCTTCACTTCATTGAGAGTCTGCCCGAAAGGGGCATTCAGGAAAATCAATAAAGAAAATAAGATTACGTACAATTTTTTACTAATATATTCTACCTTCATGATTATCAAATTTTTAATTTAAATTTCAAAATAAAACTGCAAATATACTTAAGAACATTTAATTAATAAAATTTATTACTGTTTTCAACACCAAACAAGATTAACAAGTATAACAATAATATAAAATAAAGGTTTTCTGCTGTATAATAAAATCCGGATTATTTTGTTAACCCCATATTGATGTTTCTTTGTTATATCAGATAATAATTTTTGGTAACCATATTTTATTAATTTTGTGTTGAACCTTAAAAGGATGAGCATGCAATGTCAGTAATAGTTGAAAATGTTTCCAGGAAATACGGTTCCCTGCCGGCTCTGATAAATATATCGTTTGAAATCAGGTCAGGTGAAGTTTTAGGCTTTATCGGGCCGAATGGAGCAGGAAAATCAACAATGATGAAGATTATCTGCGGGATAATGTCACCCGATGAAGGCAGTGTTAAGGTCAACGGGTTTGATGTTATCAATGATTCCATTAATGTAAAAAAAATTATAGGATACCTGCCTGAAAATAATCCATTATATAATGACCTGTATATTAAGGAATATCTGAAATATATATCCGGCATATATAATCCGTGGAAAAAACCTGAGGCACGGATAAATGAAATTATCGGATTAATCGGACTTAAAGATGAGATAAACAAGAAAATAGGACAGTTGTCAAAAGGTTTCCGGCAACGTGTTGGCCTTGCGCAGGCGATCCTTCATGATCCCGATGTGTTAATCCTGGATGAGCCTACATCAGGACTTGATCCTAACCAGATAACAGATATAAGGAGCTTAATATCAGAGCTGGGAAAAGAAAAAACCGTTATGCTTTCAACTCATATTATTCAGGAAGTTGAAGCAATATGTGACAGGGTATTGATAATTAATAAAGGAAAGATTGTAGCCGATGATAAAGCACAGAATATGCAGTTATACGGAAAAAATAATTCGTGTACGATACTTATTGAGTTCAGTGAGTCATTTGACAAAAACAAGTTATTGAAAATTACGGGTGTAGAAAAAATCAGGCCTGTAAGTAAGAAAAGCTGGCTGATTCAAACAACAAATAATAAAGATCTCAGGCCTGAAATATTTAAATTTGCCGTTGATAATAATTTAACAGTATTGTCTCTTCAAAGAAAGGATAAAAGCCTTGAGGATGTATTTCGGGAACTGACAAAGTGATAAGGGGATAATCAGGCTTTTATGGTAATCCTGTATTTGTTTAATCTGAAATTATAAATATATTTACAGAACATAAATCATTAGTAAACGTTTATTCATTATCAATTTAATTATTTATTATGGCATATTTATTTACGTCCGAATCAGTATCTGAAGGACATCCTGATAAAGTAGCGGATCAAATATCAGACGCATTATTGGACGAATTTCTAAGGCAGGACCCTGATTCAAAAGTTGCATGTGAAACGCTTGTAACAACAGGGTTAGTTATGTTAAGCGGAGAAGTGAAAACAGATGCTTATGTTGATGTTCAGAAATTAGCCCGTAAGGTAATAAAAAAGATAGGATATATCGAATCAGATTATATGTTTGAAGCTGATTCATGCGGAGTTATTTCTACTATTCATGAACAATCACAGGATATCTCAAGGGGAGTTGAAAGAGGCTCAAAAGAAGAACAGGGAGCAGGCGACCAGGGTATGATGTTTGGTTATGCCTCAAGGGAAACAGATAATTATATGCCCCTTTCGCTGGAATTATCCCATATTCTGTTAAAGGAGCTTGCAGCAATACGCAGAGAAAAAAAAGTAATGACTTATTTACGCCCTGACTCAAAATCACAGGTCACTATAGAATACGGAGATGATAATCAGCCCAGGCGTGTTCATACTATTGTCGTTTCAACGCAACATGATGAGTTTGATACTGATGAGGTAATGCTTGATAAGATAAAAAGCGATGTTAAAAATATTCTTATTAAAAGAATTATATCAAAATTGCCGGAACGTATAAAAAACTTTTTTGATGATGATTATATTCTTCATGTTAATCCTACGGGCAAGTTTGTAATTGGGGGTCCCCACGGAGATACGGGCTTAACAGGCAGAAAAGTCATTGTTGACACTTATGGCGGAAAGGGAGCTCACGGAGGAGGTGCATTTTCAGGGAAAGACTCATCAAAGGTCGATCGCTCAGCAGCCTATGCAACGCGTCATATTGCAAAAAATCTTGTGGCCGCCGGCGTGGCTGATGAAGTGCTTGTGCAAATTGCTTATGCCATCGGTATCGCAGAACCTGTTGGCTTGTATATTAATACATTTAATACTGCCAGGGTAAAGATGTCAGACGGAGAAATCTCAGATAAGGTGTTGAAAATATTTGATCTCAAGCCAAGTTCCATTATTAAAAGATTCGGATTAAAGAACCCCGTTTTCCTGCCTACAGCAGCTTACGGACATATGGGACGGGTCCCGTATACTGATGATGTTACAGTACTGGTGAATGGCAAGCCTGCAACCAGGAAAGTAGAATTCTTTGCATGGGAAAAAACCGATTATGTCAATAAAATAAAAGAACAATTTAATATCTGAATCAAATTCTGAAAGTAAAGTTTTTTATTAAACTTTAAAATCTTTATCTTGCCCATAGATAAAAAATATTAATAATTTGAATTAATATAATATGAAACCTGCAATTTTATCAGTTGTTTTCCTGGCATTTTTTTTCTGTTCGGTAAGCGGACAGGATAACGTGCCTGTATTAATAAAACTAAAAGACGGCAGTACGGTAGATGCCTACCATTTTGGCCAGCTGGAATGTAATAAAAGCAAATTCTTTGATAGCTATATCATGCTAAGAGGAAGGTATCAGGACATTCCAACAGAAATCAAGGATTATAAAAATATCAGTAAAATTGTCCTTATTGGCTTTGAAGCTCCTCCGGTATCATCCATCGGTAATGAAAAATCCAGAATTACCGTCTATAAAAGAAACGGTGTGGTAGTGGACATGGTTGAAGCTGAACTGTTCATATCGTGCTTTGACGCGGACGAAAAGTATAACCGTATTAAGGTACAGATAATAAATCCACTTACTGATAAGATCGTTGAGAGTACAATTGATGTGAAAGATATTGATTCTGTAGTTTTTAAATAAGGGTTTAATTCTTTCCGCTTGCAGTTTATTTTGTGGGATTATTCCAATCCCCGTTTTTCTTTATTATAGATATCAGTTCATCAACTGCTTTTTCTTCCGGAATACTTCTTTTTATGATCTCCCTTGCTTTATACAATGTTACTTTATTCTTTCCCGAGCCAACATATCCGTAATCAGCATCGGCCATCTCCCCCGGACCGTTCACTATGCATCCCATCACGGCAATCTTCAATCCTTTAAGATGCATGGTTTTCCTGCGAATTCCACCCAGTACTTCCTGAATATTAAAATTGGTCCTGCCACACGAAGGACAGGAAATATACTCTGTCTTTGAAATCCTTACACGAGAGGCCTGTAAAATGCCAAATGCTGTAGAATTTATATGTTCAGGTTCAATATTGCCTCTATTTGTCAGCCATATCCCGTCTCCCAGCCCATCAATGAATAATCCGCCCGTGTCTGCTGCACTTCTCAGTAAAAAATCCTCATTATTATCCGCAGTGTAATCTCTTTTAAAAATTACCGGCACACCGCACTTCCTGTTAATCAATTCACAACATAAAGCTCTCTGCTCTGCATAACCGTTAACATTATCAGTTACCGAAACCAGCACCACCGTTGGATCATTTCCAACTTCACTTATAATAGTATCATCCAGCTCATTATAATAAATTCTTACAAAATTTATTTTTTCTGATCTTTTTACTCCTTTTATATAATTCTGCAATGAAACCAGGGGATAACAATTATTCATGTCACCTTTATATTTCTGCCACTCCCCATGATCTAAGATTATTCCTTTGTTACAGGGAATGTCAATTGCATTAATCATCTCATGCAGGTATAGAAAATCTGCTGCCATATCACTAAATGCCCAGCTCCCCCCATCTTTATTGTAATGCCACCCAACCTCAGCAAGCGTTTTATAAGAAATCCCCGCATCATAAAGATCTGATATTACTACAGGCTGTCTCCCGCCTCCTATATTGACTACAGAAGAGGTTCTTCTCCTGTTATATTCAAAAGGATTTAATGGATAACCGGAAACAGGTGTTATTGATTTATGCTTCCCCCTTTCCGAAAAATAATCAACAATTTTTTTTGTAGCAGGGATCTCTTCCTCCGGATTTTCAGTAAGTGAAATCCTTATTGTATCTCCTATGCCGTCCGCCAGCAAGGCGCCTATGCCGACAGCTGATCTTATCCTGCCGTCGTCTCCCTCCCCTGCTTCTGTTACTCCCAGATGTAGAGGATAATACATATTTTCACTCAACATTTTATTTACCACTAATCTCGTAGCCCGGACCATGATCTGTGTATTGCTGGCTTTCATTGACACTACAACATCATTAAAATCTTCTGTTTTACACATTCTCAGGTACTCCATTGCCGATTCAGCCATACCTTCAGGAGTATCCCCATACCTGCTCATAATTCTGCCTGACAAAGAACCATGGTTAGTGCCTATGCGTATGACAGTATTATTCTTTTTACAGATATTTATAAGAGGTATGAATTTATCTTTTAAATATTCAATCTCTGAAGAATATTCTTTATCTGAATAATCTGTTTTCCCAGGCTTCCCGCTCCCGGCATAATTACCGGGGTTTATCCTTACCTTCTCCACAACTGATGCAACATATTCAGCAATCGCCGGATTAAAATGTACATCGGCAATTAAAGGTGTATCATATCCCTTATTCCGGAGTTCATCTTTAATATCCTGCAGGCCCCCGGCATCAGTCATTGATGGTATTGTTATCCTTACATAATCAGCTCCCGCATCCGCTATCCTTATACATTGATCAACAGTGGCCAATACATCCTTTGTGTTTGTGTTTGTCATTGACTGCACCCTTACCGGAAAATTGCTGCCAAGAGGTACGCTGCCAATTCTTACTTCACATGTCTTCCTGCGGGCATATTGTGTATAACTGTCACAATATTTTAATTCGGCCATTTTGCTTTATTAATATCTGATGCATTAAAATTAGCTACAGTATGATAAATATAGCAATTCAATTGCAATTATTTTTTCTTATATTTATCAGAGGGACAGCTCCCTTTATGAATAATTAACAGATTATCAGATCATTAAATAAAGAGGAGGGAGCTGTCCCCTTTATTGTCCCCCTTATTTATTTACGAATGACTTTAACTTCACCGTTAATCCCAAGTTTTATTATTCCGGATGGACTGGCTTTTTTATTATCTTGCTGCCTCCATTTTACCACGTAATCCACTGAATCAATAATCTCCCTGTTTATTTCCGAAAATACTGCAGGATGCGGATCACCACTAATATTCGCTGAAGTAGATACAACAGGATTCTTAAATTGCCGGATAAGCTTATTGCAAAAGCTGTCTGCGACAATCCTTATACCAACGGAGTTATC
>CAZBUF010000573.1:0-25403 GCA_964495025.1 uncultured Bacteroidales bacterium
AACATAAAAAAGTTCTTTAATGATTCGAATTCCCTTTCAGATAATTTCATCACTTCACTGATAAACGATAAAGAGGGAAATTTGTGGGTAGGTACAAATAACGGCTTGAATTTTTTTGATAAAAAAACCTCATGGTTAACAATCTTTTACTCTGTTCCCGGGGATAGTAATACCATATCGGATAATGCAATAATTGATATATATGCTGATAATAATAATAACATATGGATACTGGGGCCGGAAATGCTCGATAAACTTGATAATGTGAGTAATATCATATATCATTACCGGATACCGGATACCGGGAAAAATGCATATAATATTAAGTTATGTACATTTAAAGAAGATAAGGCCGGCATGATCTGGATTGGCACAACCCGGGGGTTGTTCTGCTTTGATAAGAAACAAAACAGATTCATCAATGTGCCATCCGGAATTTCAGATTATTCAATTAAAGCCAACTTTCTTGATAAAAGCGGTGATTTATGGTTGGGTACACATAATGGCTTGCTTAAACTAAACAAGGACCGGGATGGCTTTGAAAAGTTCTATAATAAGGTACAGAATAATAGTTATCTATCGGTTAATTCTGTTAATTATATATCAGAATGGGATGACAGAAATCTGTTTATCGGAACTGAACATGGGCTGTATGTTTTCAGCATATATGAAAAAGAATTCAAATCAATACAGGAATTCTTTGCAGATGATACAAGGCTTACCTATGCAAATGTTACTTCAATTGCCGGCAGTCCTGAGCAACTGCAGTGGATTGGAACATCCCACGGTTTAGTTAAAATTAACAAAAACAGTGTTAAGTTTAATAATTATAACAGAAATAACATACCAGGACTGGAAGGTGAAAATATTACTTCAATATATGAAGACAAATATGGAATGCTATGGATTGGGACACACAACAATGGCCTTAATATAATTAATAAAACCAGTAAGGAAGTAATAAATTACAGCAGATACAGCAATTTAAAAAAACTAAGTATTAGTAGCAATACTATAACTGTTATATTTGAAGATAGCAAAGGAACGATATACCTCGGTACGGATAATGGCCCCCTCGTGTATGACTGCGCAGGAGAATATTTTGAAAGTTTATACGGCAAACATCCCTGTTTAATTAGTGAAATGCTCCGTCACAAATACATTTTTGATATTAAGGAAGATTCACACGGAAATGTCTGGTTTGCTACCGATCAAGGCTTAAACTCATTAAACATCAGTACAAATAGTTTTTCTGGCCTTTATGAAATTAATAATGATTCGCAGTCCCTGAAACTCGGGATTGTGCAATGTATTGAAATAGCTCCTGATAATAATTTATGGATCGCAACAGATAAGGGAATAATTTTTCTTAACCTGCCCGATAATAAATTCACAATGTATACTTCCTATTCTGAAAATCCTGATCACCGTATTATTTGCGATGATGTTCGTTCGATATATCTCGATTCGGATAATCATTTGCTGGCAGGGACTTCTGAAGGATTGACAATTATTGAACAGGACCCTGAGAAATGCAGCCACTATACAAAAAGAGAAGGACTTGCAAAGATGGATATTTATGCAGTTGTCGGTGATAATAAAAATAACTTATGGCTGAGCACCAATAAAGGAATAATTAAGTATAATAAAACACGTAATGCCTTCAGTTATTTTAACGAGTCAGAAGGATTATTAATCTCAGAGTTTAATAGCAAAGTTTTTTTTAAAAATGATCTAGGACAAATATATTTTGGTGGCATTAATGGATTCATTTCATTCAATCCTGACTCCTTTGTTATAAATAATCATATTCCCCAGGTGGAAATTACCAATATTCAATATATATACAGGAATAACGTTTATAATATCCGGAAGGAGAATTTTGATTCGGTTGTTTTGCTTACAGGAAATAATATTACAATTGAATTCTCAGCCCTTGATTTTACTGCTCCTGAGAAGAATCATTTTCTGTATTCAATGAATAAATCAGGAACCCCCTCAAACTGGGTTTATAACGGGAATATAAATTATGCAAATATTGCCGGCCTTTCGCATGGCAAGTACATCTTTCATGTTAAAGGCTCAAATAATGATCACATATGGAATGACAAGGGTAAATCAATAAAGATTATTATTAAGGTCCCCATCTGGAAAAGTGATGTTGCAGTAATTATATATTCAGTTATTTTATTAGTAATCATTATATTACTATTGATTTACAGATTAAAGAAGATAAAAAAAATAAGAGCAGAAAATCTGCAAAGAGAAAACGATGCACAAAAGATACTGGATCAAAAAGAAGAGTTATCATTAAAAAACAAAAATATCACTGACAGCATTAATTACGCCAAACGATTGCAATCAGCACTGATGCCTCCTCAAAAACTGGTTAAATCAATCTTTCCCGAATCCTTTGTTTTGCATATTCCTAAAGACATTGTCAGCGGAGATTTCTACTGGATCAACAATACCGGAGACAGGACATTTATTGCGGCAATTGATTGCACAGGACACGGGGTTCCGGGTGCTTTTATGTCAATAATTGGTTTCGAGCTCTTCAGAAATATAACGAACATCGAGGGTATTAAAAAGCCTTCCCGAATATTGGAACATCTTAACGCTGATTTTCAAAAGATCTTTCAGGATGTTGAAAATGTGACCCTGAGAGATGGAATGGATGTAGCTTTTTGTTCATTTGACAAAAAAAATATGGCACTTGAATTTGCCGGTGCTTTCAACCCGATGTATATTATAAGGGATAATAAAATTCATGAATTCAAAGGTGACAGGTTTTCCATAGGCCTTGATACGAGTGAAGATCTGATTAAGGCGCATGGATTCAAAAACCATATAATTCCGGTTAAGGATGGAGATATTGTATACATATTTTCTGACGGTTATGCAGATCAGTTCGGGGGACCTGAAGGTAAAAAATTCAAGTACAGAAGATTCAGGCATCTTCTGCTGGCAATAAATCAGCTTACTATGCCAAAACAATATGATTACCTTGAAAAAAGTATCCTTAAATGGAAAGGTGAGCTCGATCAGGTTGACGATATATTAGTGATAGGATTTAAAATAAAATCAATATGATACGTGTCAGATTTCTTTCTCAAGTAAAAATCTCATTTTCTGGATAAGTACCTCTACCTGGAATGGTTTACTAATATAATCATTCATTCCTGAGGCAAGACAAGCCTCTTTATCCCCGGACAAAGCATTTGCCGTGATTGCAATAACGGGAGTATGAGTATTTGTACTTAACTCCAGCTCCCTGATTTTTTTTGTTGCCAGAATGCCATTCATTACAGGCATTTGTATATCCATTAAAATCAAATCGTATTTCGATTTCCCAAACTTATCAAGCGCCTCTTTTCCGTTATTTGCGAGATCAATATTTCGGACAGTATTCTTTAAGCTGAGTAAAATTATTTTCTGGTTTACAGCATTGTCTTCCACCAACAGGATATTTGCATTTTTTATATCAACCTTCTTCTGTATTTTTCGTAAATCCTCTGTTTTTATATCCTCCTCTTCTTTCTTTTGCAACTCTTCCCTTCTAATGTCCTTATTGAATTTAAGCATAAAAGAGATTATAGTATGTTCTGAGTTACTGCTAACGTCCAGGTCCCCGTTCTGAAGAGAGATAAGTTTTCTGGATATACTAAAATCCAAATCCTTGTTAATAATCTGCTGTGTTCTCCCATCTACCAGCTTTTTATCGGATTGAACATAATAATTTCCAAATTCGTCTTTCTCAAGTAATAAAAAAGGTAATTTTATTTTAAATAATATTTCCACTTTTTTTGAAATCTCTTTTTTTAGAACAACATCGATTTCGATACTTATTTTTTTCTGGCTGGATATTTTTATAACATTTTCTATAATATTCATGAAAAGCTGCTTGATCCTCACCGGATCGCCAATAAGCTGATTTTTTATCTTCTTTGAGAACGTAAGGCTCAGATTTAGCCTGTTTCTATACTGATCCCTGAATAAAATCAACGTATTATTAATCGTCTCATACAAATCAAATTTCACCTTTGAAACAACTTCATCAACCAGTTTGATATTTGAGACCTTAACAATATTATTAACGATATTAACCAGGTTATTTGTAGAGGCTATTATCGTATCAAACAAATCTCTGTGTTTGGCATCAAGTTTGCTCCTGTTAACAAGGTTTGAAATTATCGTAATATTATTCAGCGGTGTTCTTATCTGGTGTGAAAGCTTGGAAATAAAATCATCCTTTTTATCGCTTTCCTCCTGTGTTTCGAGTATTGATCTAACCAGCTTCTGATAATTATAATTTCTCTGGTACTCGAAAAAATACACTACTAAATGAATAATGGCATATGTACTTAAAAATCTTACTGAAAAGGTTATATTGTACTCCATTTTGAAAGGAAAGTATTTATGTAGTATAAGAATTGTAAGGCCGGCCAGAAAAAACCCGATTGAATAATATGCTCCTTTTTTATCTCCCAGTATTGAAATCACAAGTACAGGGTAACAATAAATCCATAAATAGCCTGTGCCGTATGTTCCTCCGGTTAAAAGCAACATTACAAACAGGGCCGTAATGGAATAGACCAATACCTTGCTGCACAAAATATGCTTTCCTGTACTTTTCAGATAAAATAAGTTCGCTATCTGAATTGCTAATGCTACAAAAAGAATTCCCGATAGAATATAATTTGTATTGGAAATTGCAATAATACCGAATATAATCAAAGCAACAATAGTTATAATGCTTATAAAATAAACAAGTATTATCTTGTTTACAATATTTATATCCAGGCTTTTAAAAAACCTGCTGGTATATTTGTCTATAAGCTTGCTTATCCACGCCATTATTAAAATTTATGCTCTTTATTATTATTATCTGTCTGCAATTTTAAATAAATAAAAATCCAGGAATGTCCTCTGTCATCCGCCAGGGCTTATCCCATACAAATTTATTCTAATCATGCCTGTTTGCTTATTAATGATTAAAAAAATCACGTACGTTTTATATGAATATTTAAATATATTATAAATTTAATTAAAATATTTGAATGAAAAATATAAATGCCCAATCTTAAATTAATTAATTCATTAAAGCCCTTGAAGAAAAATATATTTATATTTATTATCGTTATTGCTTTAAGGTTTTCCTGCAAAAAGGTAATTTTGTTATCTTGCTGCTAATAATTCGGATATAATAATGCGTTGTATATTTAGTATGACTATAATAAGTTTATTACTGAGTTCATTTCTATCAGGCCAGAATGATTCTTCCAATTTAGTTAAATATACTCCTGAATTTAAGTTTAAAGAGGGTGTTTTTATCAATTTCCAGCAGGTCAGGTCAAACAATCCTATACCAAAATCCAGGATCCTGACAACGGCCGGTTACGATGATCAATATTTCTTTTCAAGAATTCTGGATCTTAAAGAGATACGATATTTTGATAATTTCGGGATACAACAGTCAGTTAAGACAAAAAATATCTGGGGATATTCGCGAAACGGAATATTATATATCGGAATAAATAACGGATTTTACAGAATAACAATAATTGGAAGTATTTGCCATTTTGTTGCCAGTCATACTTCATACGGCAATAGCTATTATCCTTACTCATCTTATGACTATCGTTACTATCCTTATGGAGTTAGCCCGTCAGCAAATACAACAACAGAAATGCGGCAGTATTTATTGGACTTCAATACCGGGAACGTGATGGATTATGATGTTCAAAGCCTGGAAGTATTATTAATGAGAGATCCCGTTTTGCATGATGAATATGTTTCTCTTAGAAACAGAAAGAAAAAACAACTGAAATTTCTGTATATAAGAAAATTTAATGAAAGAAATCCACTGTATTTTACTAAAAATGATAAGTTATGAAAAAATTAACAATCTTTCTTCTGGTTGCAAACATCTTTGTTTCAGTCACTTCACAGGACTATATTCCTACAAGGGAAGATATCAATGCATTCTTTACGACCAAAACACTTGTGGTTCTTCCCAATAATCCGCTGCTGGAATATAATTATGTTATTAAGACTGTTATGGAGCAGGAATGGGAGATCACTGATTATGACTTCATCTCTTTCGAAGAGTTTGAGGATAAGAGATTTGACCCTAAATATTCCTTCTTATATATGACCCAGGTTAATTTCGATAATGATAAAACAGATGCCAATTACAGATTTATTCATTTATCGCTTGGCGGAGATTATTTCAGGATGAATCAAATGCCTGATATTGCCTCCGTGCCCGTTGCATACTATAACGTTGAAGAAGAAAATTACGGTTATAAGCTGGGAATCCTTGTTCGTTTTATTCAGAAACATGCCAAACTTATTAAAGAACATCCTGAGATAGTATCCGTAAACGTATTCAAGCATTACAACGACAATATAGAGGATATCAAATCAAAAACACTGTATTTGCTTGAAAATGAGCTTTCGAAAGACATAAATTCAGCAGCAAGAATCAAAAAGATTTATCCTTATAAATTCAGGATTGTCACAAAAGAAGATATTGAGCAGGCAATAAAAGATCGTGATGAAAATATTGTTTTCCTTCATAAGGTAGGGCCTGAAGGAACTAAAGTAAATGCCAGGTGTTACAAAATAATAATAGGAGCCGGTGATGCCAATTTTTACTACTTTAATTATCATAAAGTAAACAGCAAGCAACCTGATGGTTTTCTTGAAGATGATTTGAAAAAACTGGCTAAAAAGTAATATTTATATTAGAATTGTTATTTTTATACCCTACTTTAATACTCTATATGAAATCGTTAGTTATCGTCCTGATTATATTTTCAATTTGCCTTAAGGCTTTTTCACAGGAAGATCCTATAGTAGCCCGTTTATTGGAGGAAGCTGATATAGCACTTGCCGCTTCAGATTTTGAAAAATCGCTTGATAAAGTAGAAAGTGCCCTGAGGCAGTCACCAAAAGATATTAATGCCTTGCAGAAAAGGATTAATATTTATTACCAGATGAACAATATCAAGGAAGCATCCGGACATACGGAACAAGCGATCAGGGAATTTCCTGACGAACCTGAGTTCTATTATCTTAAAGGGTTAATAAATATTGCTAAAGAGAAATATTATAAGTCTGTAACCGATTTTAATAAAGTATTGGCTTTGAACAAGCCGATTGATATGTATAAAGTCTATTTAAACCGGGGAGTTGCATATCTGAATTTGAAAGATTATAATCCTGCTATAGAAGACCTGACAAAATCCATTGAACTGAATAATACAAATGCCAGTGCTTATCATACTATTGGCATGATATATTACGATCTTCAGGACTATACACTGGCAGTTGAAAACTTTACACGGGCACTGGACCTGAGTCAGGATAATCCTGTTACATTCTTCAACCTGGGAATGTCATATTTTCGTCAGGAAGATAAAGAAAGCGCATGCCCATATTTCCATAAAGCCTGTTCAATGGGCGATAAAAATGCATGCAGGATGGCATTTATGGAATGTGCCAAGAGCCTGCCCAGGTAAAGTATCTTATCCCTTGTTATAATATGATATTGTACATCGATACCAAAATATTTATAAATTTGATTCCTTTGTTTGATTATTCATGGAGCTTTCAATAATAATAGTAAACTATAATGTAAAGTATTTCCTTGAACAGTGTTTGCATTCTGTTCTAAATTCATCCCGGAATATTAAATCCGAAATATTTGTTGTTGATAATAATTCTGTTGATGGCTCATGCACTATGATCAGGGAAAAATTTTCGGAAGTAAAGCTGATTGAGAACAAAGAAAATATTGGCTTTGCCAGGGCAAATAATCAGGCTATTAAAAAAGCATCGGGTAAATTTATCCTTATTTTAAATCCCGATACAGTTGTTGAAGAACACACTTTTGCACGATGCCTGGAATTTATGACTAACAATCCTGACGCGGGCAGCCTGGGAGTTAAAATGATTGACGGTAAAGGCAATTTCCTGCCGGAATCAAAACGTTCCCTGCCAACGCCTGCTGTTGCGTTTTATAAAATATTCGGATTATCAGCATTGTTTCCCAGGTCAAGAAGATTCGGACAGTATCATCTTGGATACCTTGACAAAGAAGAGATTCATGAAGTGGATATACTACCGGGGGCATTTGTGCTTATCAGGAAGAAAGTACTGGATAAAACAGGATTATTTGATGAAGATTTCTTTATGTACGGCGAAGATATTGATTTATCGTACCGGATTAAATCAGCCGGTTATAAAAACTACTATTTCCCTGAAACAACCATTATCCACTATAAAGGAGAAAGCACAAAAAAAAGCAGCATAAATTATGTTGTGGTCTTCTACAATGCAATGATTATTTATGCAAGAAAACATTTTTCAAGGAAGAATGCCAGTTTTTTAAGTTTCCTGATAAACATTGCGATATACTTCAGGGCAATATTTGCTATCCTTCGCCGCACGTTAATAAAAACAATAAATCCTGTTTTGAATGCAGTGATAATATATGCCGGTTATTATTTATTTTCTCCGGTATGGGGAAGAATCATTGAAAGTAATTATCCCGGCCATTATCTTAACTTCGTTGTCCCTTCATATATTTTGATATGGATGATATCTATATTCCTCTCGGGAGGATATGAAAGGAATGTTAAAATAGGCGCATTATTCAGGGGAACTATCTTTGGGACTTTCTTTATCCTGGTCATTTATGCATTACTTCCTGAAAATTTAAGATTTTCAAGGGTACTCATACTTTTAGGGACAGTATGGACAATTATGTCAATTATCGGAATAAGATTTCTATTATATACCGTAAGCAGTAAATATTTCAAATTTGAAATATTCAGGAGAAGGAGAAGAATAATAATTATAGGGGATATAAAGGAAAGTGACCGTGTATATTCAATTCTGAAACAAACACAAATAAGGCCTGAACTGGTAGGTATAGTCAGCCCGGGGGAAAAGGACAAAAGGACTGATTTTATTGGCAATATAAAACAAATCAAAGATATTGTTGAAATTAATAAAGTTGATGAATTAATATTCTGTGCAAAAGACATGACATCCAGAAGCATTATTGAAACGATGCTTCAATTCACTGAAAGTAATATCGATTTTAAAATCGTCCCGCCTGAAAGTCTTTCGGTAATCGGCAGTAATTCAATAGATACGGCGGGAGACCTCTATGTATTAAATTTTAATGCAATATCAAAGAGTCTTAACAGACGCAAAAAGCGTTTATTTGATATCTGTACATCTCTCATATTGCTCATATTCAGTCCTTTTTTTGTGTTTCTTGTTAAAAATCCTTTACGATATTTTATGAATGTATTTATTGTGCTTACCGGAATGTTTTCGTTTGTCGGGTATTATGGAACAACAGGTGGAATAAATACTAAACTGCCATACTTGAAGAAAGCAGTGCTGTCACCATTGGATGGCCTTAACCGGAGGATTGAGAACAAAATATTAATTGAGAAAATCAATATGTTATATGCAAAAGATTATAAGATAATTAACGATTTGTCTATTGTTGTTAAAGGCTTTGCGAACATGGGAAGAAAAATTGCCTGACAGATATAGTGTAGCTGAAATATTAGTTTTTAACAATTTTTAATAAGTGAAAATTCTACTCACGTTTACTGTAAACTCTTTGCTAATCCTGTTATTTATATATATCCCGGTTGAATGATTTAGCTCCGTATGTGAATTTCTTTTCTTTAACTGTCTATAAAAGTTTTAATTACTTACTTAATAGTTTTATATATTTATTTTTTAATAGATTAGTGTCTGAGTTATCGTTTTTAGTTATTTGAAATTATTTGTTAAATTTGTTTAATAACAAAATAATTAATGGAAAATTTAAAGTTTTACCTTCTGCAAACATTATTAATACTGTTAGTAATATCAATTTCTCTCAAAATCTCCGGCCAGAATCCACTGGATAAAAAGGAAATGTTTCTTGAAGCTGAGTCTTATTTCTTATTTGAAGAATATAAAGACGCCCTTCCAATATATCAGCAATTGCTGGAAGATGACCCTGAAAATTACAATATAAATTATAAAATAGGTATATGCTATCTGAATGATCCGTTTTTAAAAGATTTATCTGTTGACTACCTTGAAAAAGCTGCAAATAATATAAATCCGAAATTCAAACAGAATTCCTATAAAGAGCGAAAAGCTCCTCCTGAAGCTTTTTATTACCTTGGCAAGGCATATAGAATTAATGACAGGCTTAAGCAGGCAATATCCTCATATAAAAAATTCCTGGAAATCCTGGATCCCGAAATATATGATACTGATTTGGTTAATGAACAGATCACCGCATGTAAAAATGCTTTGATTCTTAAGAACAGGCCCAATTATTTTATCACAGAAAATCTTGGAGATATAATTAACTCGCAGTTCTCGGAGATCAATCCCGTTATATCGGGTGATGAGTCCACGCTTGTTTATACAAAACAATTAAGGTTTTATGATGCGGTATTCTGTTCCAAAAAGGTTGATGGCCGGTGGTCAAACCCGATAAACCTTACTCCTGAGTTTGGGTTGGATGGTAACTCATATCCAACAGGAATATCGTACAAAGGAGATGAGATATTTGTATACAGAAGTGATGGATATGATGGCAATATATACGTGAGTAAACTAAGCGGGGAAACCTGGTCAAAGCTCAAAAAGCTTAATGAGAATATAAATACAAAATATTGGGAATCACATGCCTCATTATCCTCTGATAGTAAAACACTCTATTTTACAAGCAACCGTAAGAACGGATACGGGGGCCTTGATATTTATAAATCCGAAAGGACCGCAAAAGGAGACTGGGGCCCGGCCATTAACCTGGGAAATGTTGTCAACTCAAAATACAATGAAGAAACACCTTTTATAACTGCTGACAACAAAACGCTATTCTTCAGCTCTCTCGGGCATTTTAGCGTTGGAGACTACGATATTTTCTATAGCACCCTGTCAGGTGACGGTAAATTCAGTAAGCCTGAGAATATAGGTTTTCCGGTTAACACTACCGGCGATGATCTGTTCTTTGCTCCTGTCGGGGACGGCAGATATGCATATTACTCAATGTATATTCCTGATGAGGTTCTTGGATTATATGATATTTATAAACTGGAAATTTTCTCGGAAAGGCATCCCCGGGATTTTAAAATTATCGGTAATACAAAAAAGGATGATAATCTTAGTATTGATTACAATAATATCAGAATAAAGCTGATTAATAAAAGTACGCTTGAAACTGTAGATGAAACATCACTTAATAGTGACGGCAGTTATACTCTGAACACCATTCAGGGTAATTACAGCATAACCATGGAAGGTGACGGAATAAAAAATACTTCAACCGATATAAATATACCAATTAACAATCCCGATAATAAAATTGCATTTGTATCGGAAATCCTGCCTGAAGATAAAACACTCAGCCCGAAGAAGAAAGAAGTAAAATATCCTTCCGTACCTGAAATTTCAATAAAGAAAGACTTCTATGAAGTATCGTCAGGTGATGCAATTCCCATAAAACTTAACCTGGAAAAGAATACAAAACTCCTGGTTGAAATATTTAATGACAATATTCTGATGAAGTCGGAAGAATTTGATATAGCAAAGAAAAAGTTCGTATATGACTTCACTCCTTATGAAGGCACAAATCTTCTGAAGTTTACGTTAGCTGATGAAAATGGCAATAAAAATATTCAATCTGCAACAATAAATTACCTCCCGCCTGCTGAGGAAGAACCTGCCGGTGCTGAAGATATTACTACTGAAAAAGAAAAACATGAAGAATTTATGGGGATCATTCATATGGCAGATGGAGAATTAAGGCAATACATGGAAAATATTGACTGGCAAAAAACAAAAATCACTGACGAATATGGTTTATATAAATACCTGCTTGAAAACCAGGAAGAAGGCAAATACGATACTGATGATGTGGATAAATTATTTATTGATTACATATCAGAAGATACTGATGTCGATTTTGTATATCATAGCCTGCTTTTCATGTCAGAGGGTAACCTGAAGAAATTTTTAACTAGTCTTAATCTGCAGAAAGAAAATATTTATTCATCTGCGGAATTATTGAATTATTTATGGAAAAATTCAAAAGAGGGAGATTATTCCAGAGAAGATTTAATGAGTTCCTTATTAGTTATAAAAAATGAACCCTATACTAATATTGAATTGTTGCTGAGATATCTGGAAAAAAACGCCACAGGAAACCTGAAAGCAGTTATTCAGGATCTTGATGTACGGGAAAAAAGGTTATCCACATTTCAGGATCTGATGGATTATTTAATTGAACAGGCTTCTCTAAAGGACTATAGCAGAGAGTCTGTATACCAGTTGCTGTTGAACATAATAGCTCCTGAAAATATCAGGGATTTCGTGGATCTGTTAAAACAATATGCCAGCCCTGAAATTGCACTGGCACTAAAGGATATGGATGCAGACAGTTTTTCAAAGCCTATTGAATTGATCCAATATCTCGTAGGATACAGCGATAATTACACATTTGATGAAACTGATATCCTGCATCTTCTTCTGAAAATTGTACTTATAAAAGACTTTGATATAGAAAGTCTGTCGCAGGAAGCTGACATATCTGTAAAAAAGACGGTCCCCGGGCTGACGGTACGAATAGCTGCCGGAGTTGGAATAATTTTAATTTTGCTGTTAATCTATATTTTCCGGAAAAAGAGAACTAAAGAATAGCTTATAATATTTAGCACTTATGGTTAAATTATTCGCTTCTTACAGAAAAAGTATTATAACGATACTTTTTTCTTTTTTATATTTATCTATGACAGGCCAAATCCGGCCTTCAGATGAGGATATCTATACTGAGGCAGAAGATTATCTCCTTGAGGAAGAATATAATGAAGCATTGCCGCTTTATCTTATGCTTCTGGAAAAAGGATATAATACTGCAAACATAAAGTATAAGATCGGGGAATGCTACCTGCATGTTCCGGGGCAAAAACTTAAAGCCTTGCCCTATCTGGAAGAAGCTTCAAAAGAAATATCAAAAAAATACAGGGGCATAAAGCTTGAAGAAGATAAAGCTCCTATAAGTTCAATTTTTCTTCTGGCTGTAGCTTATCGCCTTAACAACAAATTCGATAAGGCTATCGAAGCCTTTAATATTATGAAAGGTTATATGCACCCTGATGATGTGGAAAACCAAAAAATAATTGATATTCATATTAGCCGCTGTAATAATGCTCTTGAAATGATCAATGCTCCTGTTAATATTAAAGAAACCAGACTTGATAATATAATTAATTCTCAATTTTCAAATTATAATCCTCTGTTGTCCGCTGATGAGTCAGTATTAGTATATATGGACAAGCTGAAATTTTATGATGCGGTAATGCAGGCAACAAATAACGATGGTTTTTGGTCCAAACCTGTAAACCTTACACCAAGAATAAAATCAGACGGAGAGTTTTATGTTGTTGGAATATCAGGTGACGGCACTCAACTGCTATTCAATTCATTTGATGCGGAAACTAACGGAGATATTTACGAGTCTGTTCTTGAAGATAGGAAATGGTCAAAAATAAAAAAACTGAACAGTTTTGTTAATACTGAATACAACGAGACCCATGCAAGTTTATCAAATGATGGTGATGTCCTTTATTTTACAAGCAACAGGAAAGGTGGATCAGGTGGAATGGATATTTATAAATCGGAAAAAGATACGAACGGGAACTGGAACTCTGCAATAAACCTGGGCCCTGTTATAAATACACCGTTTAACGAAGAATCCCCTTTTGTTACAACTGACGGAAGACGAATTTTTTTTAGTTCCCAGGGACATTATAATATGGGAGGATATGATTTATTCACTTCAGAGCTGTCAGAATCGGGTGAGTGGATGCCTCCCGTTAATACCGGATTTCCCTTAAATACAACTGATGATGATTTATTCTTTTATCCCATAGGGGATGGCACCAAAGGATATCACGCCAGATTCACGGGAAATGAAAACAACGACCAGGATATATTCAAATATGAAATCTTCTCTGTAGCCAATCCTCAGAAATTCAAAATCAGCGGTATTGTGGAAACACCTGGTAATATTGATTATGAATTAAATACTGTGTCAGTGTCATTCATCGGCCCGGGGGATAACGATACAATAATTAACATATATTGCGACAACGAAGGAAAGTATGAACATACCGTAACGGCAGGAGAATTTGAACTGACATTCAGCACCAAAGGGAAACAATTTGACAGTAAAAGAATAAGCATCCCTTTAAATTTCCCCGAAGAAGAACTTATAGTCAATACCATTCTTGAAATTCAAGCGGTTATTGAAAAAGACACATTCCTTATAGATGACATATTTTTTGATTTCGACAGCTATTCACTGGATAAAGACGTTCTGGCTTTTCTGGATAACCTGGCACAATTGCTTATGAAATACCCGGGAATATTGGCCATTATCAATGGATTCACTGATTCTGTGGGTAGCAGTGAATATAATCAGCTCTTATCCGTAAAAAGGGCCGAATCAGTAGGCGGCTGCCTGCTGAATTTTGGTGTTGATTCTGCCCGCCTTGAAATTAATGGCTTTGGTGAAGCAAAACCTAAAGCTCTTAATTCATCGCCTGAAGGAAGAAGTATAAACCGCCGTTCAGAAATAGAATTAACCGATCCTGAAAACTACTTTATATACATCCATAGTTTTACTGTTCCTGATAACCTTGCCACAGAATAGTATTTTTATGTATGATTGTTAATTAAAAGCATGACAATCATTAAAGTTTGAGTTGAAAATCAGCATAAATACACTTTTTTTTTTTAATTTTAGTAAATTTAAATAAGGTCAGTAAACAGTATATACCTGATTATTAATTAAATTTCCGGATATTTATTTATTTTTAAATTGTTAATCCAATAAATACTTACTCTAAATGAAAAAAGTATTTTTCTTGTTAATACTATTTTGCTGTAATGTTATAATTCAAGCCCAGACATCAGACGAAGACCTTAGAGTTTATTTTTCAGATGCAGAGTTTTTTATTGCTGAAGAAGAATATCTTGATGCCTTATATGATTATCTTGAATTATATAATAACGGATTTGAGAACAACGCAAATATTAATTACAGGATTGGTATATGTTATTTAAACATCCCCGGGCAAAAGGATAAATCAATTGAATTCCTGTTGAAAGCCATTAAAAATACAAAAACCAATAACAGGGAAAGTGAATTCAGGGAAGAGAAAGCTCCACTGGATGCATATCTTTACCTGGGAAATGCTTACAGGGTAAATAATAATCCTGACAAGGCTATTGAACTCTACGAGAAATATAAAAAGTTATTACCTTCTTCAGATAAAGCAAATATTGAGTATATAGACAAGCAGATCCAGGCGTGCAATTCAGCCATACAATTTATGGAGAGTCCTGTTGATATAATAAAGTCGAATCTCGGTGAGGTTATTAATACGAACTCCTCAGATTTTAAAGCAGTGATATCCGGAGACGGAAAAACATTGCTCTATATGAACGAGCTGCCCTTCTATGACGGTGTATTTTTTTCACAGCTCGAAAACGGAAAGTGGACAGAACCTGTTAATATCACACCCCAGATCCAATCGGACGGAAATCAGTATGTGTCATCGGTTTCATACGACGGGACACAGTTATTTTTAACCATGGAAGATAATTTCAATAGTGATATATATGTGAGCACCTTTAAGGACGGGCAATGGACTAAATCAACCGGACTTCCCAAAACTGTTAATTCGAAGTACTGGGAATCGCATGCCAGTATTTCAAAAAATGGCAGAAGTTTATATTTTTCAAGTAACCGAAGAAGAGGGTACGGCGTAATGGATATATTCAAATCAGTAATGGATGAAGAAAATGAATGGAGCGAACCAACAAACCTGGGAAACATAATTAATACTGCATTAAGCGAAGATACTCCCTTTATTACTGAAGACGAGAAATCACTGTATTTCAGTTCTCAGGGTCATAACAGTATGGGTGGTTATGATATATTTGTTTCCAGGCTGGATGAAGAAGGTAACTGGACTGAACCGCAGAACTTAGGCTATCCGATAAATACAACGGATGATAACCTCTTTTATTTTCCGTGGAATAACGGACAGGTCGCGTATATCGCATTATATGAACAGGATGGTTATGGAAAGGAAGATATTTACTCTGTAAGGCTGATAACTGAAGAAGTTGTTGAAGAACCTGTTACGGAAATAATAGAGGCCTCTGTTGTTGTGGAAGACACTCCCGAAAAACAAATTATTGAAGAAGAAAAAACAAAAGATATTGCAGAAATAAGTGAAGAAATGCAGGAAGTAGAATTGACACCTGTCATTGCAGATGATAAAGCCACTGAAGAATTGAAGGCAGAAGATGTTGCCGAAATTAGTGAAGAGGAAAAGTCACCTGTTGTCTCAGATAAGGAAGTTATTGAAGAAGAATTGATAACCCGGCCAGCCGCAGAATTTACCATAAAACCAGTATATTTCAAATTTGATGATTATAGTCTTTCTGAAGAATCCGGAAAGGAACTTGACAGGATCATATCACTGTTAAATGACTATAGCAATCTGGAAGCTAAACTATCCGGGCATACTGATTCTGAAGGTACTGTTGAATACAATCAGAAGCTATCAGAAAAACGTGCATTATCTGCATTGAATTACATGATTAGTAAAGGAATAAATAGCAGCAGGCTTGGATCTGCCGGATTTGGCGAAACAAAAGCCGCAGCAATAAACAAAAATCCTGACGGATCAGATAATCCTGAAGGAAGAGGATTAAACCGCAGGGTGGAATTTGAAATTATTGGTGTTCAGGAAAATAACATTACTATTAAAAAAGTAAAAATTCCGGAACAATTACGTTTTGAAAAATAAAAGAATTCAGATGATTTCATTATGAGACATTTGCTATTTCTGTTACCATTAGTCATTGCTTTTAACGGCGTCATTTATTGCCAGGTTGAATCAGAAGAAGAACTTAAGGAGTGTTATAAAGAAGCCGAATATTTTTTTAATGCCGGCGATTATGATGAGGCCGAATATTACTATCTGATATTAATTAAACACGATCCTGATAATGCAAATTTTAATTTCAAAACAGGTGAAAATTACCTTAATATTCCCGGAAAAGAAATTTTAGCTATTCCTTACTTTGAAAAAGCTACAAAGAACATAACCGAAAAAAACAAGTATAAAAGAAAACTATTCGAGGAAACCAAAGCTCCCCTGCATGCTTATTTTTATTTGGGCAATGCATACAGAATAAACAACCAGCTTGATAAAGCGCTTGAAGCTTATAAAACCTTTGTTAATTCCCCCTATTATTATGATAACTACAACCAGTCAATTACTGAAAACGAGATAAAATCATGCGAACGGGCCAAGATCATACAGGATTCCCCTGTAGAATTTAAGGAAACACTTCTGAATGAAAATATAAATACTTCAGCTGCCGAAACGGACCCAGTTGTGTCAGGAGATGAAAATACCCTGATATTTGTAAGAAAACTTAAATATTATGATGCAGTTTTTTATTCAAAGATGGAAAATAACGATTGGTCAATACCCATTAATATCAATCCCCAGATTATTTCCGACGGCGATTTTTACCCTTCTTCACTATCATATGATGGACAGGAACTTTATCTTATTAGAAAAACAAGATACGGGACCGATATATATATAAGCTATTTTTCAGAAGGTGCATGGTCAGAAGCTGAAAAACTCAATAGTAATATTAATACTTTGTCAGATGAAACACATGCCAGCATATCTGAAGACGGTAATTTACTCTATTTTGCGAGTAACAGGAAAGGGGGGAAAGGGGAACTTGACATATATGTTTCTAAAAAAAATAATAACAACCAGTGGGGCAAGGCTAAGAACCTGGGCAGGATTATAAATACCAGGTTTGATGAAGATACTCCCTTTATAACAGGTAATGGTAAAATGCTTGTTTTCAGCTCTAAAGGGCATTACAACATGGGAGGATTTGATATTTTCTATTCCAGTCTTATGGGGGAAAAATGGTCAGTTCCGGTTAATATGGGATACCCGATAAATAACACAGCCGATAACCTGTTTTATTTTCCACTTTATGGAGGCAAAGTGGCCTACATCTCAAAATTTGATTCAACCAGAACTGATAATAAAGATATTTACCGCCTTGAAATTCATTCTAATTTACCGGTTACTAATATGCCTGATAAACAATAACTAACTTCCAGAGACAAAAATTATTTGTTTTACTGGCTCACTGTGATTTTACTTACAGATACCCGGCCCTAATAAATTCAGGATTGTTGAAAATTAATATCCTGCAACAAGATAAAATATTATATCTTTGTGTAATTGAGTGATTTAAGGTCAGAATTATAAATTATAACCGGTTGTGTGTGTATTATCAGATGTTCTGTATATAAATTTATCATGTTTATTTATATTAATACATATACCCGGATTATCAGTTTATTCACAGGAGGATATTAAACAATCAAAGGATAATTTCCTGTACGCGGAGTATTATTTATCCAATTATCAGTACCATGAGGCCCTCCCATTTTACCTATCAGTATATCACTGCGACAGCCTGAACGCAAATATTAATTATAAGATGGGTAAGTGTTATATTAATATCAGAGGACTAAAGCTAAAATCTATTCCCTATCTTGAAAGAGCCGCAAAAAATATATCAACAAGGTATATTAAAGGGAAATTTGAATCCGATGAAGCACCAATTGAGACTTTAATTCTGCTTGGAGAGGCATATCAGAGAAACAATCAATTAGATATGGCACTGCAAGCATACCAGGCTTATAAAGACATGCTGGAAGCAAAAGACAAAAAAAATATTAAAATAGCAGAGATGAAGATTCAGAGTGTTTATGTCGCAAAGCAGGAACTGAAGGATTCTGCCAGTTATATCTGGATAAATCTTGGCAGTAATATCAATTCCAGATTCTCTGACTATAATCCTGTTGTGCCTGATAATGAAGATCTGATAATTTTCACATCGTTCTGGGAATCCGCTGATTTGATCTTCCAGGCATATAATAACAACGGGGAGTGGACAACCCCTGTAGATATCACTGATGAACTCGGTTCGGGAGGAGACTGTTATACTGGTGCACTTACCGGCAATGGTAAAGAATTATATTTGATAAAACAAGGGAATTTTAATAGTGATATTTATGTGAGTTACTTAACTGACAATAAATGGTCAGTTATGAAGAAACTGAATAAAAAAATCAACTCAAACAACCAGGAAACAAGTATATCAGTTTCACCGGAAGGAGATGCAATATATTTCAGCAGTAACAGGCCGGGCGGAGAGGGTGGTTTTGATATTTATAAATCGCTGAAAAAGAATGGCGAATGGGAAAAGCCTGTAAATCTTGGAAAAACAATTAATACACCCTACAATGAAGAAGCACCTTATATTACAGGAAAGGGTAAAATTCTTTTTTTCAGTTCGGAAGGGCATAAAAATATGGGTGGAATGGATATATTCTACTCAGAACCGGACGGTTACGGTATATGGTCGGAGCCCGTAAATCTTGGGTATCCAATTAATACAACCAATGACGATTTATTTTTTGTATATAGTGAAAGCGGGGAAACATCCTATTTTTCAAGGTTCGATCCTAATGGCTACGGGAAGCATGATATTATAAAACTGAAAGTAAAACTGCGTAATATAATTAAAAAAAATACTGCTTATGACGTAGCTGATAAGGACGATTTTGCTGATTTAAATACGACGTCAGATGATTTTATGACTACCTCCGCACCTTATATGGTTACCCCTGACAGTAATCAAAAATACAATGAAAAAGCACTTTATAATGAAGAGATCCCATATTATACCATACAGATAATGGCTTTGTCAAAACCTGTGAGTACAAGTTATTTTACAAACCTTGATAACGTAAAAGTCCACACAGGCGATGATTTGATCAACCGTTATACCTACGGTAAATATTTTGGTTATACCCTTGCACGGCAATATCTTGAAGAAATTTGTAAGCTGGGATATACTGATGCTTTTATAAGAGAAATAAATTCAATCCCTAACTATAACGAAAGCCCGTAAAATGAAAAAAGACAAAGCTAATAATCCTGAAATAGCTTTAAGAGCGCTGGAACCTTCTGATATTGACCTGCTGTATAACTGGGAAAATAATCCTGAAAACTGGCGGGTTAGTAATACAATTGCCCCATATTCAAGGCACATATTGAAAAAATACCTGGAAAATTCTCATCTTGACATTTATCATACAAAACAACTGCGTTTTATGATAGATATAAAAGATAAAGACCATAAAACAACAAAAAGCATTGGGACAATTGATTTATTTGATTTTGATCCTTACCACAACAGGGCGGGTGTTGGTATATTAATAGGTGACAAAAGTGAGAGAAAGAAAGGTTATGCTTCAGCAGCTTTGGAAAATCTGGTGCATTACGCATTTCATATCCTGCAACTCAATCAGATTTATTGTAATATTCTTACAGATAATACAGAAAGTCTGAAACTATTTCAAAAACACGGATTTACACTTGTCGGTGAAAAGAAAAAATGGATTAAGTTACCCGATAAATTTACCGGTGAATATATGCTTCAGTTGTTGAATCCACTGGATTAAGCCGAAAATAGAGGTAGATTAAAAATTTTTATTAACTTTATTATAAATCTGTTAGTCAAATATTTATTAAATTTAGTTAACAATAAATTGAAAAATCTATATATTTTATTTATAAATCAACTTATATTTAATTGATATTTAATTTTGTATAATTTTATATTAGAAACAAACAGGAGATAATTTCTTATATTTGTTTTAATAAAACCCAATAATAATTGAACTTAATATTCGTATACGAAAAGATAAAGAGTCTTTTTATAACCATACCTGTTTACATCACATTATTTATCTGTTTATCCGGTTTATTGTTTTGCCAGGAGGACAACTTCATGATGTCCGTGTTTAGCAGCGCTGACATTAAAAAGCTTGACAAAGCGAAAGATTATGAAATACAGGCTGAAGTGTTAATCGAGGAAGCAAATGAGTTATATATGGAAACATTTGCTGTGCAGGGCAATTATGAGCTTGATGAAAAAGCCATTGATAAGAAAGTGAAACAGCTGGAATCAAAAGCTCAGAAAAAGCAAACAGAAGCAGCACAGTATTATAGTCTGATTAACAGTACAAAATTTGGCATATATAAAAGATATATCGAAAAATTCTGGTCAGATTATGAAGGCGACGAGTCAGGTTATGTAAACGCAAAGTTAATTGAAGAGCAATCCAATGATTATTATTTTCAGGCAGCCAATCTGAGAACCGAAGCGTCAAAAACACAGGATGAAAAAGAAAAGGTTGAACAGCTTAACAATGCTTATGAATTAGAGATAAAAGCCCTGGAAAAACAATTAAGTGCACTTAGTATTTATTATGGCATAGAATATACAGCTCCCGATGAATATGTTGAACCTGTTGCTGTTTATACTGAGGAACCTCAGGAGATAGTGGAACCGCCGGAAATAGAGGAACCCTATGCTGAACCTGTTCAACAGGATATTATTTACGAAGATCTGGAAATCCCGAAAACGGGGGCAGCTCCGGTTGCAGCCTATGTACCTGCTGTAACGTCTATCTCGCAGCTTGAAGGAGATATCCGTATAAACCAGATGATAATCGATATATATAATAATTACATGGCGGACGAGTCAAGGCAGCCTGCGAACGTCTTAACACCTGAAATGATTACAGGCTTAACTTCGTTTGATGCTGATCAGATATTGAACATCTGGTATTCGTATGCATATGATACTCTTTATGAAGGTGTTCCCGAACAACCTCAGGAATTACTGGCAACTGCCGGCATGGCATCTGAAGAGGCTGAATCTGCAGATCAGCAAATGTATATTAGTTCTGAAGAGGAATTAGTGCCTTCAGAGTATGAAGAAAAGATTGCTGTTGTTGAGGAAGCTATTGGCGAATCCTATCATATACCGGCAGACGAAGAAGTTATTTACAGGGTGCAGATAGCTGCCAATAAGGCACAATTATCACAAAGAGCTCTAAGTAAAATTTATTATGGAAACAAAAATGTTGAAATGATAAATGAAGAAAACTGGTTTAAGTACTCGGTAGGTGACTTTGATGAGTATGAAGAAGCCAGTAAATTCAGAAAACAATGTGGAGTAGAGAATGCTTTTATTGTTGCCTACAGAAAAGGCACACGATTTTCTCCGAGTCGCACTGATGTAGCAGGTATCGCATCAGCCGGCGAAGCAGACGAAGGTATGATCAGCTCAAAATTTGATGTCGGCCTTTCTTTCAGGGTGCAGGTTGCTGCAAACAGGGTTCCTGTTACAAAAGAGCAGCTTGAGAGGATATATATTGATGACTATCCGGTTGAAATGATCTATGAAGATGACTGGTACAAATATCAGCTCCTGGGAGTAAGATTGTTCTCCGATGCTTTGAAAATCCTGAGAAGGGCAAGGGTGAAAGGGGCTTTTATTATTGCATATAATAACGGCACCATGCAAAACCTTTATACTGCAGCAAAGTTTTCAAAAACTGTGGAAAAGGAAGTACAAACCTATGGCAGAAAAGGAAAATTAAATGATGTTGAATGGCATGTTCAAATTGCTGCTTCCAAAATTCCATTGAATCAGAGTGAATTGGCAGGGATTTATAAGGGTAATCAGGATGTATCTCTTATAATTGAAGAAGGATGGTACAAATACAGGCTAAAGGCCGGCACATCATATTCAGCTGCCAGGGAAATAAAGGAAAGCTGCGGAGTGAACAGGACATTTATTGTAGCTTATTATGTCGGGAAAAAAGTGCCGATTCAAAACGCAATCTACGATTTTTAGAATTTTTATTAACTAAATATTATGGCTATGAAATTCAGATTAAAAACCTTTTTCAGAATAAGCTTAAAAGTGTTGCTTATTGCAGGTTTATTATCTTCTTCCTGTATATCACAAAAGAAAGTTATTTTACTGGAAGAAAAAACCACTAAAGAAGTGACACAGCAATTTGAAAATCCGAAAACTACTACGTATAGGATACAAATTGGTGATCATCTGTATATTAAAGTGTATAGTGTCGATCCGAAAACAAGTAAGTTCTTCCAGACCGACTTTCCGAATTTGATGAACCCTACTTATTTATATTTAAACAGTTACCTGGTGGATGAGTTCGGGTTTATTAACTTCTCATTCGTTGACAAGATGTATGTAAAAGGCCTGACTGTCATTGAAGTCAAGGATCTGGTACAGAAAACCCTTAACGAATATTTTAAGGAATGTACTGTTGTTGTCAAGCTGGTTAACTTCCAGGTTGCAGTGCTTGGTGAAGTTAACAGTCCCGGGGATTTTACCATATACAGGGATTATATTAATGTATTCCAGGCTATAGGGCTGGCAGGGGGAATAAAAAATTTCGGGAACAGGAAAAATGTTAAAATAATCAGGCAGACACAGACCGGATCTAACATGTATTTTCTGGATCTTACTGATAACAGGGTACTTGAGTCACCGCAGTTTTATCTCATGCCTAATGATATAGTGTATATTGAACCGATGAAAAGCAAATCAAGAGCATATGAGACATTCCCATATGGTACTTTTATCGTGGGTCTTTCAACTGCGCTTATAGGATTGAATATTTACCTGACTCACTTTTAATAAAAACTATTAAGTATTATTTTTAAACCGGAATATTGAAAAATAAAAGGCAAACTGAAATGTGATGGATGATAGGTATCAAAATCTTGAGCAGGAGGATACAATAGATATAAAATCCTTTGTTATCAAGAATCTTAAGCACTGGTATTTGTTTGTCTTTTTTCTGTTAGTTACATTTTTCATAGCCATAATAGTTAACAGGGTTTCCACACCGGTATATAAAGTAAGTACATGGATCCTTATAAGTGAGAAACAGGATCTGCTTGAACTTGAAAATCGAATAATTCCTTCCTTGTATGGAAACCCATACAAACTTCAAAACGAAATTGGCATACTTAAATCAAAAGAGCTGACCACCAGGGTGATCAGTGATCTTGATTTTGAAGTGTCATATTTTACAGATGACAATTTCAGGACAAAAGAGTTATATAGCGACTGCCCTTTTTTTGTTGAATTTGATACTATTTTCGAACAGCCCCTCGGCATTAACTTCTATACAACAATAATATCTGACAGCCTGCTGCTTGTTGAAGCCGAAGGTAATGAAGTTATCCTGCATAACTTCAACATTGATGCCGCCACAAAAGTACTGCCGTACTTTATTTTTAAAGATACTGTAGCTTTTGGAGTCTTAACGGGTAACCAGTTTTGCAGGTTCAGGTTGCTACCTAATTTTTCGGTCATTAATGAAGGGATAAAATATAAAAAGTTCTTTTTCAGATTTAACAGTATTAGCCAGCTGGTAAAGAAGTACAGGGCCTTTAATATTGAATCTTCGAAAAGCTCTTCAATACTCGAGCTTTCACTGAAATGCACTAATGTTGAAAAAGGAGTTGCATTTCTGAATAAGGTATCAGAAACATATCTTCTCAAAAGTATTGAGAGAGATAATAAAATTGCATCAACCACAACTGATTTCATTGACAGCCAGCTAAAAGGAATATCAGATTCACTAAGGTATTCAGAGGACCGCCTGCAGCATTTCAGAACATCTAAAAATATAATGAATTTTGATTTTCAGACCCAGCAGGTATATTCAAAAATGGAAGATTTACAGAATAAAAAGGCTGAATTGCTTGTTAAGTCAAAATACTATAAATATTTGAAAGATTACCTTGATAGCAATAATGATGTTAATGATCTGATCTCACCTTCAATAATGGATATAAATGATCCCCTTTTGAACAACCTGCTGGTTGAGCTCTCTGACTGCTATGCTGAACGAACGGAATTGTCCTTTAATTCCATAAAGAATAATCCGTACCTGAGTTCACTTGAAATGAAAATAAATGCAACAAAAGAAAATATCATTGAGAATATTGACAATATTGTAAATACATCAAACATCTCCTTAAACGAGATAGATTCAAGAATTAATGAAATAGATGGCAGGATGAGTAAACTACCGAAAAGCCAGCGGGAATTACTTATCATTGAAAGAAAATTTAAGCTAAATGATGCACTATATACTTTCCTGCTGACCAGACGTTCGGAAATTCAAATTTCAAAAGCATCAAACCTGCCTTCGAATGAGATACTGGATAAAGCTTCAGCTGAAGATTGTGTGCTTGTTAACCCTAATAAAAAACTTAACCTGATAATAGCATTTTTGCTTGGCATTTTTATTCCTGCAGGCTTGATTTATTTAAAGGATT
>CAZBUF010000574.1:0-4809 GCA_964495025.1 uncultured Bacteroidales bacterium
TGTTCAACTTTTTTACTGTTGATCTTTTTAATGTTTAGAAGCAGTTTGTCTGATAACCCTTCACTTTCAAGAATGCTTATGGTATTATTATCGATCATATATGTGCCCTTGTCAGTCAGGGAGTTTTCAGTTATCAGGCCGATATAATCCTTAACAGCTGTTTTACCATACTGTTTGGCCAGTACATCTTCAAAATCCCTGGCAGCTTTATATTCATTGCCTTCAAACTTTCTGAGATCATCAAGCACCTCTTCCGGGACTTTCACAAATTCACCCTCGACCTTTACTTCAACTTCCGCCAGTTTATCTATTCTTTCGGGCGTGATTTTAAAGCCTGTTCTTACTTTAGTAACGAACATAACAGGCATAATGATAAGCGCACACAGCAGAAGGGTAATCTTCCTTGACTTGTTTATGCTCCAGCCTTTTTTAATGAAATAAGAAGATAACCATCCTCCGCTAATACTTCCGGCATCAGCTACAAGGTAAATGACAATTAACGGAAGTGCGATAGTTTTTATGTCGAGGCCAAACATGTCGAACAGGAATTTCCCTGCCCAGAAGAGGTAGAACCACCACACGGCATCAGTTAATTTAACGATCGGAAAAGCCCATGTTTGTTTTACAGGAAATAATTTCAGCCATGATATTTTTTCCGTTGACTCTACCCGGGAATCGCTATTAATATATGTCAGTTCCTCCTTTGACAACTTTGGGTGTTTTTCCGGTCTTTGGTATGTAGTAAGCCACAGTACAACCCATACAGCACTGAAAAATCCTGTAATAAGGAAAGCATATTGCCAGTTTTTACCGGTAGATGCCACAACAAAAAGTGGTATAATGAGCGGGGCCATTATTGCGCCGACATTTGTGCCGGCATTAAATATCCCGTTAGCAAAGGCGCGGTCTTTTTTGGGGAACCATTCTGCAACAGTTTTAACAGCAGCAGGAAAATTGCCTGATTCTCCGAATCCAAGTCCGAAACGTGCAATTACAAAGCCGATAAAACCAAATGCAGGGCGTATTGCGGCATGAAGCATTCCGAATATACTCCAGATGCCAATCGACAGTGTATATCCTATACGTGTGCCGAAGCGGTCAATGATACCTCCCATTGATAACATACCCAGGGCGTATGCTATTTTGAATGCGATGCTGATATTCGCATAATCGACATCCGTCCAGTGAAATATCTTGTATTGCAGTGTAGGTCCAAGGACACCGATCACGGTCCTGTCCATATAGTTTATAGTGGTAGCCACGAAAAGGAGGGCCAGTATCCGCCAGCGATAATTGCCGGCCGGTTTGGTTGTGGTTGTCATAAGTAATTTTTTATATTTTCTTAATATGGATTTTTACCGGACTAATATAGCAAAATTTAAACCAAAGGATACTATCCTTTCTTTTTTTTACCTTAGGGATACTATCCCGATATGATTGTGGTGAGAAGATAGTATCCTGGTATAATTCCTGCGTGGGGATAGTATCCCTCAAACATTGATAATGAGAAATTCATCCCGAATAAAATTTGGAATATGCAGCTGTTTTAGTATATTTCGGGGCGTAAAGGTTGATGAATAGGGACGTATATATTTTTTACCTGTTAAACCGTTTCATAGAATAATAATTAAAACACTTATAAAAAAAGCATTAAAATGAAATTAAAAAAACTTATTCCCTTTGGAAAAGCAATTGCTGCAGCTATTATAATTTTAGGCATCATCCATGATGTTGCAACTTACACTCCCATAATTAAAGGAGGGCTGTCATGTTTGACTCCTGAAAAATTAAAAGCAATGATTTACATGAGTCTGATGTGTGGCACATCACTTATTTTAAGCGGATTGCTATTAATAATTTTATTAAACAAAGTTAAGGAATTTCCATTTTTAGTTACACCGATTCTGGTAATCGGGTCTTTTCTGGCGATAGTTGGTTATTTCTCAATTTTTTATATGTCTCATAATCCATTTGCATGGATTGCTGTATTCTTAAATCTGACAATGTTTGGCGTAACGGTCGTGCTGGGAATAAATATTAAGAATAACAGGAATGAATAAAAAACCAAATTTCAGCAAACCAGCTTATACATTTTTTAAAGACTGGCAATTAATATTGTTTTTTGCACTGGTAAAATTACTAATTCATTATGGCAGCTATAGAACGAATATTTCCAAATCGGAAAATCAGCTTGTTTATATTAGAAATTTGATCATGAATAAAGGAAAATACCCTTCGGTCGATTATGATGATTTTACTTCATTTTTTGAAAGTATTGAAAAATATGACAATTCGATGTTCATATTAGTGAAGAACTAATTGCCATCCGCTGACAGCAAGGTTAGTATCCATACATAATAGTAACATAGAAGTAGTATTCTTAAAATAGGCCGGCCAAAGTTTTGATAATAATAAACTGACCTCAGATGAAGCATGGAGCATACATTTGATTTGGCAAATTTAGTATTATCAGCTACCGGATAAAAACAAATTAAGCCACAGGTCAAAAAAAACGATGCACAAATACATTTATTGAAAAATACGATTATTTTTGCATCGGCAATCTCAAAATAACAAAATCATGGACGAAGCTTCGCCTAATAGAAAAATTAAAGTATTAACCTGTCTGTAGGGAGCACTCGTTATCTCCTTGCAGATTCTAACGTAAGGAGACGAAAGATGATAAAAATTTTCAAAACATTTGGCGGATATTTAGAAATCCAAAAAACCGAAAAAGGATGTTGGATTAATGTAACTCAACCAACACAGGAAGAAATTCAAAGACTTTCAGATGAATTTCAGTTACCGGCAGATACAATTCAGGATATTTTAGACGCGGATGAAAGACCTCGTGTTGAATTTGATGATGACTGGTCGTTAGTTATTATGCGAATTCCGGTTAAAAATATTTACAATGGAGGGCCTTTTCATACCGTGCCACTTGGTATATTCATGACTGAATACTATACGGTGACCCTGTGTTTACAAAATAATGAGATATTACCAATTGAACAACCATCGCCTTTTAGAGAACAATACCGGCAGATCACCGATGTTTTTAATTTTATTCTCAGGCTATTTCTTCGTACGGGGAATACTTATCTGAGGTACCTGAAACAAATTAATCAGCAAACGGCATTGATTGAGCAGGACCTTGAACAATCAATTAAAAACCGGGAATTAAACAAATTGCTGAAAATGGAAAAATGCCTTGTTTATTTCATTACATCAATAAAAGCAAATGAATCAGTATTGGCAAGACTTCATAACTCTAAGAAAATCAAAACCGAGATAAACGAAGATTTATTTGAAGATGCTATGATTGAGAATAAACAAGCTTTGGAAATGGCACAGATATATTCTGATATTCAAAGCGGAATGATGGATGCCTTTGCATCTGTGATATCTAATAATCTGAACGTTGTAATGAAGCAGTTGACACTGATTTCTATTATACTCATGATACCAACTTTAATAGCAAGTATATTTGGAATGAATGTGCCAAATTATATGGAAAATTTCTTTTGGGCGATGCCTTTAATAATAGTTTTTTCATTGTTATTGTCATTCTTTGGTGTATTTTTATTCAGAAAGAGGCAATGGTTTTAGAAGAATAATACCCGGCGGATAACAGATGACAATATAGTACTAACAACCACCTGGAGCTACCAGCGCTGCCCTGCAAATATTGCAAAGACTGCCGGAGAATTACCGGCAAAGGAAAGCCAGACTTTTTATATAATGATTATTATTCGATAATAACATAAAATTTATAATTGATTAATACTGTAACAAGAATATTCTGTATTTTTAGAACAAGAAATACTATTTTAACAGCAGGCATGACATTATGATAAAAGTTGGATTATTTCTCATATGAAAATTGATATTTTAAAACAAATAAATATAAATGAGAATCTGGTCATTACACCCAAAATACCTTGACAGTAAGGGACTTGTCGCACTATGGAGAGAAGGGAATATGGCAAGGAACGTGCTTGAAGGAAAAACAAAAGGATATAAACATCACCCTCAGCTTGACAGGTTCAAAAGGGCGGAAAAACCTGTTGAATGCATTAACCAGTACCTGTCTGCAGTTTATAGAGAATCAGTTGAAAGGGGATACAATTTCAACGGGAATAAAATCAATTGGAGTTTTAAAACAACAACACTCCCCGTAACAAGCGGACAAATGGAATATGAGTCAGTCCATTTGATGAAAAAGCTGAAGAAACGGGATATAAAAAAATTCAGTATCCTATCAGGTGAGAAGGAATTCGATCCTAATCCACTATTCAATGTTGTTGAAGGCGATATAGAGGATTGGGAAACACGGGAAAATGAATGACCTGTACATATTACATCATGAAACGAACATGAATTTTTTATATCATAAATTCACTAACAAGCATGATTAATATAAATTCCTGTGAGAACCGACTTAGGAGTGGTTGTCTCGGTATCCATCGGGATTCTGAAATTTAAATAATTCATTTTTAGTTAATTAATATTTTTTAGCGGATGAAACGATATATTATATCAATAATCAGATACAGCCGTTTGACGTTTATGTTTGTTTCAGTGATCGGCTTCTCAGGGTGTGAGCGGGCATCAAAACAAAAAGGGCTGATAATAGGTGATCAGGGGTATTTCGAAATGCCCGGGCTTAATGTACTGGTCTATAATAACTCCTTTTCCGAAGGTCACCAGGGCGGTGTTGAGATTATTCAGCATGGCAGCAGGGTAGCTACAAATGGAAATTTACGCCTTAGTCCTGCACCAGGACAGTGGCAGCCGGTACCTCAACTC
>CAZBUF010000575.1:0-5686 GCA_964495025.1 uncultured Bacteroidales bacterium
AGATCAATCTTATTTTGAAGTTCCGATGTGATAAAGATATATTTCGCTTTACATATCCTTATTATGAAATCCAGGTTAACAGTTTCAATTTCCGGATTTATGGGTACGCAGATATTACCTGATTTTATGATTGCCAGATATACTGTTATAAAAAAAACAGTATTCGGACTAATTAAAAGAATATTATTGTTTTCACCGTAATTGTCATATATATAGTCAGCAAGTATTATACAGTTACGGTGAAGCGCTTTGTAGGATATCGTTTCTTTTGGCCCAAGAATAAAATCTTTGCTTAGTTTTTTAGAGTCAGACAGAAAATAATCGCAGGCATTCATTTCTTTTAAGGATTAAAAATTGTTTTTCAGTAATCTTTAATCGGAGACATCCTCAGGTATTCAGTGGTTTTGATCTTTCTCTGAAAATTTATAAATATCTTATTTATATCCCCGGGAGATTTGCTTACAACAGGGCCTACTTCCTCCGGCGAATAATTATTCTCATATGCGTACCATAATAGATCTAGCATCTCAAACGGAAGCTGGTAGAAGAATTCTTCCTGTGTTTGTTCAGCAGTATATGTGTCAGTGGTCGGAGTTCTGTCAATGATCTTTTGCGGAATACCCAGATATTCGGCTATCTGGTAAACCTGTGATTTATACAGGTGCCCTATGGGCATAACATCAGCGCCACCATCGCCATACTTGACAAAAAATCCCTGGTCCACTTCATGCTTATTGGGGGTGCCAATTACTGCATAATGCAGTCTTTCCGCATGATAATAAAGCATTGACATACGGCTCCTTTGTTTAAAGTTGGATGCTGCCATTATCTGCCTGAACTCTTTTGCGGGAAGCCTCTTTGAATATTCTTTTCCTGAGGGATCAATAATCGTTATGTAAAAAACAGGTGGCAGATTTGTGTACAAGCCTGATTCCTTAACACCTATTTTCATTTTATGTGTTCCCGGATCAAACTCCGGAAAAACATTTTTGGCTGCCTCGTCTCTTCGTTCATAACATCTGAAACCATTAAGTGTTTCGGTAATATTTTCAAGTATTGTTTTTACATTGATTTTTTTTGCAAGCTCCTCTGCCAGCGATTTGCTATCAGGACTCGAATCCTGTTCCGGCATCAATATCCCGGTGATATTTTCAGGACCAAGTGCCCTGGTAGCGATCGCCATCGTGACTGATGAGTCTATCCCCCCGCTGATACCAACAATTCCGCCCAGCCTGTTCAGCTTATTAAAAACATCATCTTCTAATTTGTTTATAATACTATTGCATACTTCTTCTATATTGCTGATCCTTAATAAATCTTTTGAAAAGGGCTTCCTGCTTTTTTGGTTCATATTATTAATATTGATATTGAATTATTAGCATTTTACTTATCGATAATTATTCTTGCATTCTTTAAATTATTATTTGAAAATTGCTCATTGCCTTTAATAAAAAACTCAATTAAAAGTTGTGTGGATAATATACCTGCCACAGTCATGTTTTCCAGCTCTGAGACTGCTGCATTTGTTAAAACCTTTTGCCTGATATTCTTAACACTTTCACTATCAAATATACCATTTTCCTTTAACATTTTTTCAGACAGCAGTTCATTTACATATTCAGGTGAACCGGTATTGAAAAAACTTTTACTTATAGGAGCTCTGTAAGCCTGCTTATACCTGTTTATAACACTATCGGGAATTTTACCCTTCATTAATTTCTTTAAAAGAAATTTCTCATTTAGTCCACGTAGTTTAAAATCGGGGGGGAGCTTTGTGCAAAAATCTATAAGCCTGTGATCAAGAAAAGGGTAACGTCCTTCAACTGAATTTGCCATGGCCATCCTGTCACCCTGAGATGAGAGCAAATAACCTGACATGAAAATACTGGTCTCAATCCACTGTGCCCTTGATAAAATGTCCCAGCCTTTAAAACTTTCTGAGATTATATGATCAAGCTCATCATAAGGATTATAATTATTAATGCAGGATCTCATTTCATCAGTAAAATGAGATAAAATTTTTGAAGTGTTATTCCATCTTACAAGATGTGAATAAAATGGTAAATCGGTCTCTGTAAGTTTATATCCAAAGAAAAACTTAAGCATATTTGCATTTTTAGCCTTAAACTGGCCGAGGTAAGGATATAACTTTTTAAGCAACAGGGGGCGGTATTTTGAGTTTGGTTGCTTAGCCCAGAATTCCCTTATAACCGTTTCCTTAAATATATTATAGCCGGCGAGCATTTCATCGGCACCTTCCCCGGTAATTACGACTTTAATATTATTCGCCCTGACATTTTTCGAGAGGCAATACATTGGTACAGGTGCAGTTCTTAATACAGGTATTTCAGTATGCCAGATTGTCTGAGGAAAATATTCGGCAATATCACTGTTGCTGCATGTAAAATTCATATGATTAGAATCCAGATATTCCGACACCTCTTGCTGGTACTTTGTCTCATCAAATTCACTGTCTTCAAATCCTATTGAGAATGTATTCAGGATATCCGGGTTGTTATCTTTGATATAATAAGTGGTCGTACTTGAGTCAATGCCGCCGCTAAGGTATGCAGCCACAGGAACATCAGCTCTTAATCTGATACTGACGGAATCCCTGAATAATTGGTGAAACATTTCTTTTGCTTCCTCAAAATTGCCGCTGAAATACTCATCTTTGGATGAAGGATAAGTCAGTCTCCAGTATTTTTCAGTTTTTTTACCGTTCCTGTTTATTTTAATATAATTTCCTGGTTCCAGCTCGTATATTCCCTCGAATATGGTATATGGAGAGATTGTGGTCCAGAATGAAAAAACCTGTGATAAAGCTTTGGGATCAATAGCGGCTTTTATGCCCGGCACCTGCAGAATTGATTTTATTTCAGAACCGAATACAAAAGTGTTACTGTCATGATAATAGAATAAAGGCCTTATACCAACTCTGTCGCGGGCCAGGAAAAGTTCTTCCTTTTCCTTATCCCAGATTGCAAATGCAAATTGCCCGTTAAGCTTATTCAAACAACTTTCTTTATATTCTTCATATAGCTTTAAAAGAACTTCGGTATCACTGCTGGTTTTAAATCTGTATCCAAGCTTTACGAGTTCATCCCGGAGTTCAATATAGTTAAAGATTTCCCCGTTGTAAACGATCCATAAGTTCCCATTATCATTTGACATTGGTTGTTGTCCGTTTGCAATGTCAATAATGCTTAACCTTACATTTCCAATGCCGATATTATTACCAATGTATATACCGCTTTCATCCGGGCCACGATACTGAATTTTTGCGAGCATATTTTTCAGAATATCCGTGGAGATATTATTCTTATAGTCTAATATACCTGCAATACCGCACATATGAATAAAGAGTTTGGTTTTAGAGACATTAATGCCGTCATTTTATAATAATAGCTTTTGAAAAACTAAGCTTGTTGCTGAAAACATATAGTACATATAATCCATGCGGTATTCTTGATAAGTCTATGTTAATATATATATATTCCTGGTTTGGATTAATACTCCCTTGATAAACAGACATACCAAGAATATTTTTTATTTGAAAATTTGAGTAATGTGTATTCTTATTATAAAATTCGATGCTAAATATGCCATTTGAAGGATTAGGATAAATTTTCAGCTGATTTAACATTGATGTTTTACTTTTTTGAACATACACACAGGTAGTGTCTTGAAATGATTCAAATATTCCAATATCAGGTGCATAGCCTGTCGGAACAACATTGCCTGCATAGTCCCGGACTATCCCCACAAACGTACCTGCGTCAATGGCCGGGGATTGAGGTAAAAGATTAAAATTATCGCCGGAAATATCAGTAAACATTGGATCCAGTGTGAGGGAATTAATATCTAAACCTTCGGCATTATTGTAGGTGCCAAGATCATCGTATTCTTTGTTAGCAATAACAATAAAGCCTTCATGTTCAGGGTAGAATATATTATGATCGGATATTAATTTATCCATTTTATGATAGACAGCAATATTATTATCAATCATGAAAAAAATATTGTTATATAATGTTAATGATGCATTTTGAGAAGAAATGCATTTTGAATTATTATAAAAAACATTATTATTGATATTAGCTTCCGACATGTTGCCGTTTATATTAATTGCCGTAACATGATTCTTAAATATGTTATAGTAAATATCTGTGTTTTCAGCACATGAATATATTCCCTCAGTTTTATTCTGGAACTTATTATATTCCAGTGTTATTTTTTTACTACCGATAATCCTTATGCCATAGTCGGATTCTTTCAGAGTACAATTTTGAATAATGATATTATCACATGAAAGGCCCAGAACATAAATGCAGCTTATGGCATCATTACCGGCAATATTCAAATCCTTAATAGTAATGTTGCTTTTTTCACTGATCTGGATAACAAAATCAGTTTCCGTACTGTTTATTTCGGGACTATCACCTGCTCCGTATGAACCGAGGATAATATTTCCTGAAGTAATATTAATTTTTTCAACATATGTTATCGTGCCTCTTTTTTGAAGATATGAACAACTGTCGTCCCACTCAACATCATTCCATGAATTATAAGGATGATAATATGAGCCATTTTCCAGAGGATCATTATCATTATCTGGATCTATATAATATGTATTATCTCCCGGAAATACAGTAATACTGACTGTTGCTGAATCAGACAGGCTTTCAGGAGGTTCATCAGTGACTTTAATTTTTAAATGGTATTCGATAATTTCCTGAACGGATAAATCTTTTTCCAGAATTATATCTCCTGTAAATGCATCAATGGAGAATAACGAATCAATATCTTTTGACAGGATTGAGTAATATATATTCTGGTCAGTATCGGGATCTGTTGCCTGCATTGTGCCAATTACATAACCTTTATTCATGGGACTAAATACCTCAAAATCCTGATCCGGCATTACAGGAGGATGATTTGTCTGTAAAATTTCAATATCTGTTTTGCCTGTTACTTCTGAACCGTCGTTGGCAGTGGCTGTTACAGTGACAGTACCTTCACTGACAGCAGTAAGCAGTCCGGATGAGCTTACAGTAGCAATACTTTCATTATTAACTGACCAGGTAACAGTTTTGTTTGTAGCGTTAACAGGTAATACCGCAGCACTTAACTGAAGTGTGCCACCATCTGTTGTGATGGTGGTTACTCCTCCGGCTCCCGTCACTGAAATACTTGTTACTGCAACCGTTTGTCCTGAAATGGTTATGACCAGCTCTCCATATACACCTGAGCCGTCATTGGCTGTTGCCCTGGCCATTACGGTACCATCAGTCATTGCTGTCACCAATCCTGATGAGCTGATTGTTGCTTGCCCTGTACCGTTTTGAATTGACCATGTAACGGTTTTATTGGTAGCATTGGCAGGTAAAACGCCTGCAGCAAGCTGTAATGTGCCTGCGGGTGACGAAATAGCGGTACTCCCGTCTGCCCCGGTAATGGTGATACTTGTTACTGCAATCGTTTGTCCTGAAATGGTGATGATCAGCTCTCCATATACACCTGAGCCGTCATTGGCTGTTGCCCTAGCCGTTACGGTACCATCAGTCATTGCTGTCACCAATCCTGATGAGCTGATTGTTGCTTGCCCTGTACCGTTTTGAATTGACCATGTAACGGTTTTATTGGTAGCATTGGCAGGTAAAACGCCTGCAGCAAGCTGTAATGT
>CAZBUF010000576.1:0-4586 GCA_964495025.1 uncultured Bacteroidales bacterium
AGAATGGCACACATGTGGGCATACTTTACACGGACTTCTTTCCAAGAGCCTCCAAGAGATCCGGCGCATGGATGACAGCATTCAGAAAAGAAAGAAAGGAAAATGGCACGAGAATATCTCCTGTTATTTCCATAGTGTGCAATTTTACGAAGCCAACAAAGGATAAGCCTTCACTGTTAACTTATGATGAAGTATTAACCTTTTTTCATGAATTCGGTCATGCCCTGCACGGATTATTGTCTCAATGTGAATATTATACACTTTCAGGAACTGATGTGCCAAGAGATTTTGTTGAGCTTCCTTCACAGATAATGGAAAACTTTGTGCCTGAGCCTGAGGTCCTTAATATTTTTGCTAAACATTATGAGACAGGTGAAACAATTCCTGATGAACTGGTTATGAAAATCAGGAACAGTGAATATTTTAATAAAGGATTTGAAGTGGTTGAGTATATATCAGCTTCCTTTCTTGATATGGACTGGCATACGTTAACTGACACATCAGACATTGATGTGAATGAATTTGAAAATCAATCGATGAAAAGAATAGGATTGATACCGGAGATAGTCGTAAGGTACAGAACAACCTATTTCAGCCATATTTTCACCTGGGGATATTCTGCCGGATATTACAGTTATGTATGGGCAGAGATTCTGGATTCGGATGCTTATGAGATTTTTAAAAAAAATGGTATTTTTGACAGGAATACTGCTCAATCCTTCAGAACAAACATTCTTGAAAAAGGGGCTTCCGATAAGGCAATGACCCTTTATATGAACTTCAGGGGATCGGGACCTTCAATAGAACCATACCTGAGGAAAAAAGGGCTGCTTTAGTATTATTTATAATACAGGGGGTGGTTTAAGTTATTTTTTTAAAAAAGAATTTAACTTGAGAAATAAATGGTCAACATTTACAGGTTTTTCAATATAATCATCAAAACCTAAAGATAAAAACTTCTCCCTGTCACCATACATTGCATAGGCTGTCTGGGAAATAATCTTTATATCAGGATTAATTTTCTTTATGGCTTCTGCAGCTTCAATACCTGTAATATCAGGCAGCCTGATATCCATAAGTATAATTTTTATTTCAGGATTGTTCCTTACTATTTCTATAGCCTCCTCACCATATCCGGCATACTTCACATCAGTAGTAACTCCTGTAAAAATCTCTTCGAAATAGATTCTGTTTATCATGTCATCTTCAACAATAAGAATCTTACCATTAAAATATGTATTGAATTCAACAAGAAGGTTCGATGCAGTTTCCTTTTTAGGAGCTTTTTCAACAGATATTGTAAACCGGAACACGGATCCCTTGCTTTTTTCAGATTCAACAGATATTTCACCCCCAAGTGCATTAACCAGTCCTTTTGATATTGAAAGTCCAAGGCCTGCACCTTCATATTCCCTGGTTACAGATTCATCAACCTGGCTGAAACTCTCAAAGATCCTGGAGAATTGACTTTCATCAATTCCTATGCCGGTATCCTTCACATATATTTCAATAACATCTTCCCTTACTTGTTTATAGCCTATTTCAATGAATCCTTCTTTTGTAAATTTTATTGCATTGTCTAATATGTTGACAATCACCTGCTTTAGTCTTCTTTCATCAGAGATAAAATCAGCCTGGCTATCTTCAAGTGTTTTAACAAATTTTATTTCTACATTATTTTTACTGCCATCAGCCAGTGATAATTGGCTTTCTTCTAAAATGTTTTCAATAAGTTGATTAAGATTGGTATTTTCCTTTACTATCTCAATTATACCGGCAGTAATTTTAGAAAAATCTATAATGTTTGTTAAAAGTGACAGTAACCTGTTGGTACTTGATTTAATAAGTTTACTATAATATTTTCTGTCCTGGCCGGAAAGCTTTTCGTTGGAAATTAGTTCTGTAAAACCCAGGATACCGTTCATTGGCGTTCTTATTTCATGGCTCATATTTGCAAGAAAGGATGATTTAAGACGATTGCTTTCCTCGGCTTGTTCTTTGGCTTTGATGAGTTCTTTCTCATACAGTTTGTTTTCCGATATATCTCTTTTAACCGCAACAAAGTGAGCTATTTTATTATCACTGTCCATTATGGAGGAAATAGAAACTTCTTCCCAGTATAGTTGACCGTTTTTCTTTTTGTTAATAATTTCACCTCTCCATTCATTTCCTTTTAAGATAGTATCCCATAATTTATTGTAGAATTTATTATCATGTTTTCCTGATTTCAATAAATTTGTTTTTTGTCCTACAGCTTCTTCCGCTTCATAACCGGTGATTTTTGTAAATTCGGGATTAACATATTGAATTATTCCTGACTTATCAGTAATTATAAAAGAACTGGGAGCTCTGTCAATAGCGTTATATAATGTCCTGAGCTGCAATCCCGTCTTTTCTTTTAATAATTTTATTTCCTGTTCTACCCTACGTTTTTTAAGATTTTCCTCCTTAAGTATCAATGTGTTCTTTACAGCTATTGGTAAGCGTTCCAGACGCTCTTTTACAACATAATCCCAGGCTCCCGATTTTATTGAATCAGCTGCGGTTTCTTCATTTAATGAACCGGTTACAATGACAACGGGAATAAATTTTCCGGTATTTTTAAGGTCATTTAAAGCAATAAGTCCGTTATACTGAGGTAATGAATAATCACTAAGAATAATATCGGGGTTGAAGTCATCAATTTGTTTCAGGAAATCCGATTTTGTTTCCACTCTTTTAAAATTGCAGCTATAATCTAACTCACTTCTTAATTTTTCCATAATCAGTTCAGCATCAAACTGATTATCTTCCAGCAATAAGATCTTTAGCTGTTTCATAATTAGTGTTAATTACTTAGGCAAGGTTATATAAAAAACTGCCCCTTTATTGACTTTTCCTTCGGCCCGCACTTCACCTTTATGGTTTCCTATTATACGTTTTATATTGGCAAGGCCAATACCTGTGCCCGGGAACTCATCATCAGTGTGCAACCGCTGGAATACTCCAAATAGTTTATGGCTGTAATCCATATCAAATCCTACTCCATTGTCTTTTATATACAGTTCAATATGACCATTAGTCTCATTACTGCCGATTTCAATAACTGCAGTTTTTTTCCTGGATGTGAATTTAAGCGCATTGTCTATCAGGTTGCTGAATGCTATTCTCAGCATATCCTGATCACATTTGACTGATCCTATTTTACTTATTTTCCAGTCAACTTTTCTATTTTCAAGATCATTTTCATATTCTTTAATAATATCCTCAATAACGGAATTAATATTTACCTTTATAATGTTTAATTTTCTTCTTCCAAGCCGCGAATATGTCAGTAAATCCTCTATTAACTTATGCATTCGTTGTGAAGAATCATGTATCTTAGAAAAGTACATGAGGATCGTTTCATCCTTGTTGACAATTTTATTTTCCAGTATTTTTGTAAAACCATCGATATGACGAAGGGGTGTACGCAAATCATGAGATACCGAGTATGCAAAAGCCTCAAGGTCTTTATTACTTTCCCTAAGCTGGGCAGTACGGTCTTTGACCCTTTGTTCCAGCTCGTTATTTAGTTTAAGTATCTCTTCTTTAGCTTGCTTAAGCCCGGTTATATCCTGATTTGCGCCAAATGTTTTTATTGTACACCCCTGCTCATCTTTAATAATAAAATAACGGACTGAAATATGGCCAATTTCACCATTGGAGTATATTATGCGGTGTTCAAGCTGGTTACTGAAATTCGGATCGGTTGTTGTAAAAGCTTTTTGTATCTCATTAGCGACTATATGCACATCATCAGGATGAATAAAACGTTGAGCATAATCTGCTGGGCTCATGGTGTAGCCTCCTATTTGTTCAGCTGATGTGCGGAAAATAGAGTAAAACAGATCATCAAAAGTGAAAAGGTCATTTGCCACATCATATTCCCAGTATCCAAGTCTGGCTATGTTCATTGCATTTGACAGCTGGGCCTGGCTGGTTCGCAAAGCTTCTTCTGTCCTCTTGCGATCCGTAATGTTGTGAGCGGTCCATAACATATACTGGCAAGTTCCTTTTTTATCCAATACGGGAATAATTGAAGCCTCAAAATAGTAATCCAGGCCATCGAATTTATGAATTTCTTCATAAATCTCAGGTTTGCCTGTTTCCAAAGCCTGACGGAAATGCTTTAAAATGTCTTCTGCCAATTCCTTTTTAATCCCGTATATTTCAAGCAACAGGGTTTTAATATCCTTATTTATAAAATCATTTTCCTTAACATCAAATCCCATATTTCCTGCAGCACTGATATTTGATTTATTGACTCGCAGTACCCTCAACTCATTATCAGGATCAACAGAAACCAGGATTTGCAGATCATTCGTATTATTGAAAATGACAGAAAGCCGCTCTTCACTTTCCCTCAGGGCAAGCTCTGCCTTTTTTATATTGCTTATATCCAGGGCACTGAATATGAAACCCAGAGATAAATTATCCTTGTCTATGGGCGTTGATGAGAGATAAATATCCAGTATCTGTCCATTTTCTGTTCTGAATTTTGTTTCAACTGATCCTGAGCCATGTTGTTCCGATGGCTCATTTATGTATCTGTCAACCTTATTATA
>CAZBUF010000577.1:0-1805 GCA_964495025.1 uncultured Bacteroidales bacterium
TTATTATGAATGAAAAACTGCTAAAATGGTTGATTTATCTTTCAGGGATTGTTTGTCTTTATGCTTTTGTAGCTATCAGGTCATTACCTTTATTCAATTTAATCATGTATGAAAAAATGATTCCTTATTATTGGGATAAAACTAAATATGGTGAATTATATTACTTTAGTTATATAAAATATTTCAAAGAAAAAGGCCTTCCCACGGCTAAAGAAAAATTCCAGTTTAAAAGAAAACATGCTTCATTGAATGAGGCTGAAATAATAACCTTCGGAGACAGCTTCTTCGATTTTTCAAGACTTAAACAATATTCGGAAAGATTAAGTGATACATTTAATGTGAAAGTCCATTTTCATCACGGAGACTATCCTCTTGTTGTTTTTGCAAAAAATAACTATAAAAAAAACGAGCCTAAAATACTTCTTTATGAACGTGTTGAAAGATATATTCCAATGGTATTTGAAAAAGAAAACACTTCAGATTATTCTGTTGATAGCAGATCAGAATTCAGGAAAACCATTGGTAACATAAAAGAAAAGATTTTTTATCAAAGAACTGAAGAATTACTTGATGCTCTTTTAAAGAAAAGTATTTTTACAACAGAAATTTATTCATGTATTTCAACATTAAAGTTTGATTTATTCAAATATATTTCCCCACTCACTCCTGTTTATAGTACGGATAAAGAAAAACCGTGGATATTTTATTACGATCAGACCAATGGTGAAAAGACAAGTTTCTATTACCATCATTCTGATAGTGAAATGAATAATTATTGTAACAATATGGCTGATTTAACCAGAAAATTAAAAAAAGAATATAACATTAGGCTTATTTATTTACCTTTACCTGCCAAATATACACTATACCATGGTTTTGTAAATAATGATGAATATAATAATTTTTTATTAAAGTTATATGAAGGGCTTAGGAATAGAGGAGTTGAATTTATTGATGTATATGAAGACTTTAAGAATTCAAACGAGATTTTATTTTATAGAACTGATAGTCATTGGAATGAAAAGGGAATTCAAATAGCTTTTAATAAAACTTTGGAATACTTTAAAAATGATTCTACTTTAAAAAAATATTTTTAACCCATTTTTGTATAAATTATTTTAAAATCATGAAAACAGTAATTTTAGCTGGTGGATACGGAACAAGGCTAAGTGAGGAAAGTGGAATTCGGCCTAAACCTATGGTAGAAATTGGGGGTAAACCTATTATTTGGCACATAATGAAAATATACTCTCATTATGGACTCACTGATTTTATAATTTGTTGTGGCTATAAAGGATATATGATAAAAGAATATTTTTCAAATTATTTTCTTCATATGTCTGATGTTACTTTCGATTTACAAAATAATAAAATGAAAGTTCATCTTAAGAAAGCAGAACCCTGGAAGATTACCCTTATTGATACCGGCGAAGGAACAATGACTGGTGGAAGGATAAAACTTGTTAAGGATTATATTGGAAACGAAACATTTTGCTTAACATATGGTGATGGATTAAGTAATGTTAATATTGAAGAATCAATTAAATTTCATAAGAGTCAGGATGCACTTGTAACATTAGCTGCAGTTCGACAACCTGGTCGTTTTGGCGCTTTTATCTTGTTATCTGATCAATCTTATATTCAGCATTTCCATGAAAAACCTAAAGGAGATGGAAATGAAAATGCATGGATTAACGGAGGTTTTTTTGTTGTTGAACCGCAAGCAATTGATTATATTACAGATAATCAAACTGTTTGGGAAAGAGAACCCCTGGAAATCTTAGCAAAAACAGGAAAATTAGTCG
>CAZBUF010000578.1:0-4594 GCA_964495025.1 uncultured Bacteroidales bacterium
CAGTTAGACTACCAGGTAATAAAACAACTTAAACTAATCGGCGGTTTCCAGGTAAACAAAGTTGAAAAAATTGATGTTGATTTTGTACCAAGAGGAGGGATAATCATTTATCCTATAGAACGATTGAATATAAAATTATTATATAGTCAGGCCTTCAGAGCTCCCAGTATAAATGAACTGGCATTACAGCACCCGGCAATGAGCGGAAACCCTGATCTTACTCCTGAAAAAGTTAATACTATTGATGCTGGAATCAATTACCATGGAAAATCTTTTCAGGTTGGAGCCAACTACTTCTTCAGCAAACAAAAGGATATAATTATTCAGGACAGGTCGGGTAAATATCCTGTTCCTACATATGATAATATTGGAGAAATTGAAATTATGGGTATTGAGTTTGAAGGAAAGTATTACGTCACCAACAGCATTTTATTTACTGGCTCCGTGCTTTATCAGACAAATATGGATAGTAGCGGACTTGAAAATGTTACCCCCATACCCAATCTTGGTGCAAAAACAGGTATAAGCTATATGAAAAAGGGACTTTGCATCAGCCTGTTTGATGTCTACCAGGGCGAACCGGATGATAAATACAAAACCCTGTTAAATCCATCACCCGATGCTTACAATCTTGTTAACCTCCATCTGAAATACGACTTCAAAAAATTGTTAAACTGGAACTATGTAAATAATTTATCATTATTCCTGAAGGTTAACAATCTGCTCGATAAGGAAATATGGTTAACAGACTGGGGCCTTGCACCAGGCAAATCAATTCCGGTTAATCCAGGAAGGGAAATATACATGGGCCTGAATATAGGATTTTAATATTTGCAAATTAATGCTGACGGTAAAGATAGAATATACTTCTATTTTTACCGTCTTTTTTTATCAGTCATATCGGACCCTAACCAAAACAGGTTTTATAGCATAAATAAGGTGATAAATCACATACATTCTGTGTAACATATATCATCGTTCCAAAAACGTAAATCAATAATGCTATTTGTAAGTTTGTATTTCATAATCAAGTGTAAAAACATGAAATACAAAAAATTAAGGTTTGCCGTCCTGCTTCTGCTGGGAATGGAATTTTCATTTCTGGAGGCGCAACAGTCAATGCCTGCTGCAGGTGGAAACGCTGAGGGCAATGGCGGAACAGTTGCATATACAGCAGGACAGATAACCTATACTACTCAAACCGGCAGTAATATAACCATAACACAAGGCGTACAACAACCCTATGAAATTTTAGTAGTAACAAGTGTTAAACAATCCGGCGGCATTATACTCGTATGCGATGTCTATCCCAACCCAACGAGCGATAATGTTATACTGAAAGTTGAATACTTTGAACTATCATCTTTGAGTTTTCAACTGTTTGACCAGAGTGGAAAAATACTGTTAAATAAAAAAGCAGAAAATAATGAGACAACTATTCAAATGGAAGGCTTTATACCCGCAACTTATTTTCTGAAAATTAACCGTAACAATAAAGAAATTAAAACATTTAAAATCATTAAAAACTGAAAAAATGAAGAAATTATATGCCATAATAATATCAATAGTAATAGCTGCAGGTGTATTTGCTCAATCACCGGACAAAATGAGCTATCAGGCAGTAATCAGAAATTCAGTCGATGGCCTTGTAACAAATACCAGTATTGGCATGCAAATAAGCATATTACAGGGCTCATCAGCAGGAACACCGGTTTATGTTGAAACACAAACACCGGCAACCAACGCTAACGGATTAGTAAGCATTGAAATAGGTGCCGGAACAACAAGTGACGATTTTTCTGCTATTAACTGGGCAGACGGACCGTTTTTTATAAAAACCGAAACCGACATTGACGGTGGCATAAATTACAGTATTACAGGAGTAAGCCAATTATTAAGCGTTCCTTATGCTTTGCATGCAAAAACAGCTGAAAGTATAAGCGGAGGAGTTACTGAAACAGATCCGATATTCGGTTCTTCAGTTGCAAGCGGCATCACAGGAACAGACACTACCGGCTGGAACAGCAAACTGGATAGTTACACTGAAACAGATCCGATATTCGGTTCTTCAGTTGCAAGCGGTATCACTGGATCAGACACTACCGGCTGGAACAATAAACCGGATAGTTATACTGAAACAGATCCGATATTCGGTTCTTCAGTTGCAGGTGGTATTACAGGAACCGATACAACCAACTGGAACGGTAAACTGGACGAGGAAGTTGATGGTTCAGTTACCAATGAGATCCAGAATATTCAGAGTATCCTGACCGAGGGAAATGACGCCGGCTTGAATAATATTGTAAATATTGGCCATCTGACAATCGGCTCATCTACCCTGACTCCGGGCGCTGCACTTGAAATAAACACTACAAATGGCGCTTTCTTATTACCAAGAATTACAACTGCTCAACGGGATGCTTTGACATTTACTAAAGGCCTGATGATTTACAATACAGATGAAGACAAGTTTCAGGGATGTATCGTCGACAGCTCATCATCTCCGGTACTTGATCAACAACAACCTACGGTAAACAACGGAGGGGGAGAAAACAGGGCCCAGAGTTTTACTGCAGGATTATCCGGCAGTTTATCTGCTATTGAACTTCCTTTGAATGCATCTATGGGAACTTATAACGTTAACGTAACAATCAGAGAAGGCGATGGCACATCAGGGTCTGTTTTGCATACTCAGACTTTCGCCATACCTGAGGCAGGAATAACGTGGTATACATTTGATATAACCGGCGTTGATCTGGTTGCAGGCAATTCATATACAATCCATGTTACAGAAGTTTCTCCATGTGGAATGCCGCCCTGTTATTTTTGGGGTATGACAACCAGTGATAGTTATCCCGGAGGTGTGTTTTATTACGACGATACCCCATGGTCCGGAGGAATTTATGACTGTGCTTTTAAAACATATATACTCATAGAAGGAGATTCCTGGGTGGACCTTAATTAAAAACAATTGCTTAAAAGGGACAGCTCCCCTAAAAGGACAGTTCCCTAACCTTTTACCGTTTTCCGGTTTGGAAAATTCATCCGTTTTATTAAATTTATGGTTATAAACACTATTTATTAACCAAAAATTTACAGGGATGAATAAAATGAAAAAGGATTATTCCGGAAATGCCTCATCAGGTGCTGTATATGGCCTTGGCCTTATAGGAGCAGCTATATATTTTATTTCTCATGCCACAACTTTCTGGCTGGGGGTTCTTGGATTCTTAAAAGCGATCGTCTGGCCCGCCATTCTCATATATTCAGCGTTGAAACAACTGGGATTGTAAATTGAAGCATCCTTCTTTCTGTAGTTTTCAGATATATAAAAACTGCCGAAAAGTCGGCTGATATGATGACGTCAGATGCATTGAAAAATTATACTGTTTCATTTGCATTATTTTATATAAAAAACGGTATAAATTTTGTAATTTTGTAAATCCTTAATAATAGGAGGCTGACTTAAATAGGGGGCTGACCTGGCTTTGACAGCAAGGTAAATTTGTAAGTTAGCATGCCGGGCAATGCATTTTAACCCGTAAAACTGTTGTGCACATTTATTAAATGGCGAAAATAACCTCGCGCTCGCAGCTTAATCGAAGTTTAGTAGATTAGAGCTTCATCCCGGCTCAAGGTAGTCGGGACGGGCCGTCTCTCCATGACCTCTCCCTGCGGTACTGGATCAAGGGATGCATCGTAAGCCAGGGATAACCCGGTTGATTCCCCTGGACCGTGGTGAAATTTAAGGGGATAAGGTTCAGGTTCGGTTGTCTGCTACCAGCCTTTGCACGAAAACCAATAGCAGAATAAGCATGTAGAAAACTTACCGGTTACTTGTTTGGACGGCGGTTCGATTCCGCCCAGCTCCACAAATATGAATCCCGGGTTAACGTCATATTTTATATTTTAACAGGCCGTCATTATACCAGAAATCTGTATTTATATAATCCGGTTAACCTGCAACAGTTCAATTATTCAGATATATTGTTTACAGATAAATTTTAACGATACCCGGGATTGCTTTTCCAGATACTGCTATTTTAAGATCATAACACTTTGATTAGTGAACCTATTAATACAAGCTAAAAATGGCATGTTTAAAAAAAATAAATTTAAACATTCCTGCTTAATAATTGTTCTCTTATAAGAAACAATCACCAATGAAAGCAGACAGCATAAGTAAAATACTGAAAGATAGCGCGTTAAGAATTACTCCGCAAAGAATCGCAGTATTAGAAGCTATTTTAATGTTAAATAATCATCCTACGGCAGATAACATCATTCAATACATTAAAAATGCCTATCCGAATATAGCCATTGGAACGGTATATAAAATTCTTGATAATTTTGTGAGTAAAGGACTTGTGAATAAAGTGAAAACAGATAGTGACAGTATGAGGTATGACGCTGTTACTGAAAAACATCATCATTTGTATTGTTACGAATCAGACAGGATAGAAGATTATTTTAATGAAGAGTTAGATCAATATTTAAATAATTATTTTATAAAACGTAAAATCTATAATTTTAAAATAGAAGATATAAAGCTTCAGATTATTGGAAAATTTTCAGATAACACAAATAAATAACA
>CAZBUF010000579.1:0-2108 GCA_964495025.1 uncultured Bacteroidales bacterium
AATCCGGGTAATGATGAATTCATCATGAAATTGTGTGCCCTTGAGGAAATGGATGACGGTATAGCTACGGCATCAGGTATGGCTGCCATATACCTTAGTATCGTCGGTCATTTAAGCGCAGGTGATCACTTGCTGGCATGCCGCAGTGTATTTGGTTCAACACATCAGATTATTACCAGGGTATTACCAAGATTTGGCATTACCCATACCTATGTTGATATAAATGACAATGACGGATGGAGGAAAAATATACTACCCAACACAAAGATGATATTTGCAGAAACACCTTCAAATCCGGGTTTGGATATTATTGATCTTGAAATGCTTGGAAAGCTTGCTGAAAAATATAACCTGCTGCTGAATATAGATAATACGTTTGCAACCCCTTATATACAACAACCGGTAAAATCCGGCGCCGATATTATTACCCACTCAACGACCAAGTTCATCGATGGGCAGGGCAGAACAATAGGAGGAGCAGTTTTATCCAAGGCTGATTTCATCGATGATATCAGGTTTATGGCAAGACAATCAGGCCCGTGCATGTCACCTTTTAATGCGTGGATCCTTTCAAAAAGTATCGAGACACTTGCAGTAAGGATGGAACGCCATTGTTATAATGCATTTGAGTTTGCCAGATATCTTGAGAAAAATAATGAGACGGAATGGGTAAAATATCCCTTCCTGCCTTCATATGAAAAGTATGAGCTGGCAAAGAAACAAATGCGTTCCGGGGGCGGCCTTGTTACTTTTGAACTGAAAGGAGGAATTGAAAGGGCAAAGAAATTTATCAATTCACTTGAGCTGATCTCCATAACCTCAAACCTTGGCGACACAAGGACAATTGTCACTCATCCTGCAACAACCACACATTCAAAACTTACCGAAGAGGAGCGGCAGGTCGTGAATATCACACAGGGGCTGATAAGGATATCAGCCGGACTTGAACATATTGATGATATCATTGCGGATGTCGAACAGGCAATTTTAAAATCAGCAAACTGATTGCTTATTACCCTATTGTCGCGCAAATGCCCGGATCAATAAAGCTATTTGCTTAATATGAATATTATTAGCGGCAACCAGTAACAAGCAACATCTTACTTAAGTATTCCTATTTTAATTCCTGCAGCAGGTAAAACACCGGAGAAATCAATATTATCCCACTTTTTATATTTTGTGAATCCCAACTCATTATCATAAATACTCAGCCTCATAACTCCACCTGCATATAAATCAAGTGACAAAGATTTTATGATACTTATTTGCATGCCTATAACTACTCCGCCTGCAAAAATATTCAGCTTCTGAGTTATTTCTTCCCTTACAAATATATCTTCGACAAAATTGTATTCATATCCGCTTATCCACAGTCTGCGGTACATCAGACTTGTAGCAGCATATAATCCTGTTGGCGCATTTTGCCTGGGATTTACAGGTGCCAGTAAGTAGTTTTTCCATTGAACAATAGAACCAAAGCCGTAAATATTATTACTTGTATAAGGATCATAAGTTTTTGTTGAAGAATTGAAATAACTCATCTCCTGGTTGATTAAATAAACTCTTGAAATGCCTTCATCAGTGGCATATGTCGCTAATCCTGAAAAATCAATTGAATTTCCCGTGTTTATTGCTATCTCGTACGACAGCTGAAAAGTTCCTTCAAATATCCGTACAGGATTTAATGATATTACTGATTTTGCAGGCACAGCGATTATTGTATCCGGTCTGAAAGGTTCAATATCAACAATCCCGGGTCTTGCTGCGACTGTTTGCTGTCTTTGCAAAATGGAATCCAGAACAGAGAACCTGTAATTGATATTTTCAGGATCAAAGTCAAGCATCACAAGCTTTGACTCAAGTTCATTAAAACCCATATCCAAATCATTTAACCGGATATCCAGTTCTCTGGGTTTAGTTTCCCAGGTTTTCATCTTTGAGTCAAGCAACTCAAGTTTTGAATCAAGCAGCTCCAGCTTCAGATCCATAATTCGTATCTTATTATCTATGGAATCCTGGCATTTAACACTGACTGATTTAGTAATAAATACTAAAATCAATATCAGGCTAATCTTAAAATATGAATTTTTCATTTTAAATAATTTTAG
>CAZBUF010000580.1:0-4798 GCA_964495025.1 uncultured Bacteroidales bacterium
AATTCTTTAAATAAAATTGTTTACCTTGGCATATTGTTTATACATGGTCCAATTATGCAGTAAATATGAGCAATACAAAATCCCCATCACTTTTTCAGTCACTTATCCCGTTAATATTCCTGGCTTTCTTTCTCACTCTTAATGTCTTGATTTTTAAAGAGAACACCCTTTCCGGAGCAAATCAGATAATCCTGCTATTTTCCGCAGCCATAGCAGGATTAATCTCTGTTCGTTTAAAGGTCAGCTGGACAATGCTGCTAAATTCAATAAATAAAAACATAAGTATTGCAATGCCTTCCATACTAATATTGTTAATCATCGGTTCTCTTGCAGGAACCTGGTTAATCAGCGGCATCGTGCCTATGATGATCTATTACGGTATTAAAATTATTCATCCCGATATATTTCTGTTCACAGCACTGGTAGTAAGTTCAGTAATCTCACTTGTCACCGGAAGTTCATGGTCTACAATAGCTACAATTGGTGTGGCATTGCTTGGTATTGGCCGGACTTTAGGTATAAATGAAGGGATAGTGGCCGGGGCAATAATTTCAGGAGCCTATTTTGGTGACAAAATGTCTCCCCTTTCCGATACAACAAATCTTGCTCCGGCAGTAGCCGGAACTGATTTATTCACTCATATACGTTACATGGCCATAACAACATGGCCTTCAATGCTGTTAACAATTATTGCTTTTCTCATTATCGGATTTGCCGGTAATTACAGCCGGCATGGAACAAATGTTGAATCTGTACTTACTGCTATTGAAACCTCTTTTAATTTAACTCCCTTATTACTGCTGGTGCCTGTAATTCTAATAATAATCATAATCAAAAAAGTGCCTGCTTTACCTGCTCTGCTGACAGGTACACTTTTAGGAGCTGTTGCAGCTTTCGTATTTCAGCCACAAATAATAAATAAGATCGCAGGTGAAGGCATCAGCCGGATAAACGCTACCTATATTGTCATTATGCAAGCTATGTTCGGGGATATTTCGATTGAAACTTCGAATACAATGATGAATGAATTATTCTCTACAGGGGGTATGGCAGGCATGCTGAATACGGTATGGTTAATTTTATCGGCTATGGCCTTTGGTGGTGCTATGGAAGCCGGCGGATTACTAAGAAGAATAACAAAGGCAATAATTTCACTTGTGAATTCAACCGGCTCACTTATTGCTTCAACAATTGCAACATGCATATTTTTCAATATCACTGCATCTGACCAGTATATTTCAATAGTAGTACCGGGAAAAATGTTTTCACAAACCTATAAAGATAAAGATATTAAGCCGGAAGTACTTAGCAGGACCCTGGAAGATGCAGGTACACTGACATCAGTGCTCATACCATGGAATACCTGCGGGGCGACACAGGCTAAAGTCCTTGGCGTGCCAACCCTGACTTATCTTCCGTATTGTTTTTTTAACATTGTAAATCCAATAATTTCCATACTGATTGGATATGCGAATTTTAAGATAAGAAAGATAAAGGGGACAGCCTCCTTATAAAAAAAGGGACAGCTCCGTTAGAAGAGGGACAGCTCCGTTAGAGGGACAGCTCCTATTTCGATATTGGTTGTGCAAAATCGATCACGTGTTTGCCTGATATTTCTTTATCGCACAAGATAATTAGTCGTTCCAGCACATTTCTGAACTCACGGATATTTCCCGTCCATTTAATTTTCTGAAGTTCCTTAACAGCATCTTCACTGATTCTGATCTTCTGGCGCCCGTACTCATTGCAGATCTGCTCATTAAAAAAATCTGCCAATAAGGGAATATCCTCAATCCTCTCATTTAATTCAGGCACATTGATTAATATAACGCTTATCCGGTGATACAAATCTTCCCTGAAGGTTTTTTTATTAATTTCTTCTTTAAGGTTTTTATTTGTAGCTGCAATAATTCTTACATCAACATTAATATCTTTATCACTTCCTACCCTTGATATTTTATTTTCCTGAAGTACCCTTAAGACTTTAGCCTGGGCTGCAAGACTCATATCACCTATTTCATCCAGGAATATTGTACCCCCGTTAGCCTGTTCGAATTTGCCTTTTCTTTGTTTATAGGCTGAAGTGAAAGCCCCCTTTTCATGGCCGAAAAGTTCACTTTCTATTAACTCTGAAGGGATAGCGGCGCAGTTAACTTCCACAAACGGCTGGGAAGCTCTCTGGCTTTTTTCATGCAGCCATCTTGCAACCAGTTCCTTACCTGTTCCGTTACTTCCTGTGATCAGCACCCTGGCATCTGTAGGAGCCACTTTTTCAATCATATCCTTAACCTTTTTTATTGCAGATGATTCCCCTACTATATCATAAGTTTTACTAACCTTCTTTTTTAACACTTTAGTCTGGGTTACAAGGTCTATCCTTTCCATAGCGTTACGGATAGTAACAAGGAGCCTGTTCAGGTCCAGGGGCTTTTCAATAAAATCATACGCTCCCTTTTTAATTGCTTCAACGGCTGTATCGATATTACCATGACCTGATATCATAATTACAGGAACATCGGGAGAGATCTCAGACAGTTTTTCAAGCACTTCAATACCGTCCATCCCGGGCATCTTTATATCACAAAGAATTACATCAAAATCATTATTCTCAATCAATTCCAGCCCTTCATGCCCATCTGTTGCTAATTTTACCTTATGATTCTCATATTCAAGAATTTCCTGCAGTGTGCTTCTGATGCTTTTTTCGTCATCAATAACTAATATACTGGCCATGGCTAAATAAAAATATTTATATTCATTAGTTTTATTTCTTTGTTTTTATACAAAACAAAATTTTAAAAGGCCAGCGATAAAAAATCAGCCTTTATACCTTATCCACTTCCATATCTCTTTATAATTCACTTTCTTGCCATACATAAGTATTCCTGTCCTGTATATTTTTGCTGCAAACCATGTTGTTCCGAGAAAAGAAAGTATCAATACGATCATTGAAGCAACGATCTCCTCTAACGGAACATCGAACGGAATCCTTGCCATCATAACAACCGGTGATGTCAATGGTATAATAGAGCCCCATACAGCAATTTTCCCGCTCGGATTCATAAAAGTATTAATCATTAAGAATAAACTGATAACAAGAGGTATTGTAACCGGCAACATAAATTGCTGAGTATCTGTCTCACTGTCAACAGCCGCTCCTATCGCCGCAAATAATGAACCATATAAAATATACCCGCCAATAAAATAAAATATAAAAGCGCCTATCATTACCAGAAAATCAATTCCTTTTATCTTACCAAGGATACCTTCAAACCGGGCGATATTATCCCCGGTTATTATCTGTTCATCAGTTACATGTTCAGCACTTATTATACTCCGGGGAGCAATCTGTTTCGCTTGCATTTCTTTTTTAATCAATACCGTTTCCTGGGCTATACTCATAATAGCAAAGGTCAATATCATCCAGGCTGCAAACTGGGTCAGCCCCACCAGTCCTATACCAATAATTTTACCCATCATAAGCTGAAAGGGCCTTACTGAAGATACAATAATTTCCACTATCCTGTTTGTTTTTTCTTCAATAACACCTCTCATGACCTGAGCACCAAAAAAGAAAATAAAAAAGTAAATCAGGAATCCACTGATATAGCCGACTGCTCTTCTCAGGTTTTTCAAACCTTGCTCTTCATATTTTCCTTTTTCGAGTTTTATTGTCTTAAGAGTCACATTTGTTTGAGTTGCATTTAAGGCTTCAATGGGAATATTCAACTTTCTCAGCTTAATGTTGCGAATATATTTCTCAAGTGATTCCGTTATGTGCATTTCCATGCCCAGGCTGGGTTCTTTCTTTGAATATAACTCAACCACTCCCGTATTAATTACATTATAAGGTATATGCAGGATACCAAAATATTTTGAATGTTCGAGAGTTGTTTTTAATATTTCCAGAGTGGTATAGCCGGCATATTCAAATTTCAGGTACTTATTATCTGCGATAACATCAAATTGTCTTAATGAATCAGGCACCGGTTTATTATCAGGGCTATATTCAATAATGGCAATTATTTTTTCTTCCTTTTCTTCAACAGTTGACAGCCATGCAGGGATGATTAAAAATGCCGCAAACAACAGCGGGCCGAGAAATGTCATAATAATAAATGCCCTTTTTCTTACCCTCGCTAAATACTCGCGTTTTATAATAAGTGCTGTTTTATTCATTAATTATTTTAATTCTTCAGGCCTGTGAGTTACATGATTTTTCTACAACATTGATAAAAATATCGTTCATTCCGGGCAGCACCTCGTTAAAAGAACTGACCTCAACCTCAGATATTAATAATGAAAGAAGCTTGTTATTCTCAGACGCCTTATCAAGCTTAACTTTAGCATAATTTTTATCATTTCCGGTAGTATGTTCAATTAATTTGAAATTACCGTTTAAAATTTGTTTTAGTTTTTCAGGGTTTCCTTTGTAGCCGATTTCAAAAACATTTGATTTATATGCATTCCTTATGTTATCAATTTTACCTTCAAGTATAGTCCTTGATTTGTTGATCAGGGTAATATAATCGCAGAGTTCTTCCACTGAGCTCATATCATGTGTTGAAAATATTATTGTGGTTCCCTGCTCTTTAAGTTTTAACACTTCCTGCTTAAGAAGACTGGTATTTATAGGATCAAATCCTCCGAAAGGTTCGTCGAAAATCAGAAGTTCCGGTTCATGCAATATCGTGATAATAAACTGGATTTTCTGCTGCATCCCTTTGGAAAGTTCTTCAATCTTTTTATTCCACCATGCGAGTATTTCGAATTTCTCAAACCAGTATCTCAGTTTTTT
>CAZBUF010000581.1:0-3717 GCA_964495025.1 uncultured Bacteroidales bacterium
TGGGCATCATAATATCAGTAATGATAGCATCAGGATGATATGTCTCCAGTTTATCAAGGGCGTCATATGCATTGCCTGACGTAATAACATCATATTCATCTTTGAGAATAGCCTGAATGTATTCCTTTATCTCATCGTGATCTTCTACAATAAGGATCCGGTTTTTATCACCCCTGCCTGAAGTGGCTTTAATATCTGTTATTTCTTCCTCGTCAGTATCTTCAATAAACAAATCATCATGATGGTGTTCAATGGTTTTCGACTCGGCAAAATCCACTTCGTCCTTAGCAAAATGATCTCTTCCTGCAGGTAATTCAATAATAAAACATGCTCCCTTATTTGCCTCGGAATCAATGGTAATATTACCGTGATGTAACTTCACTATTTCATATGACAGTGCAAGTCCGATACCGTATCCCTTATATGATGATTCCGTATCCGACAAAGTAGTAAAACGCTGAAATACGTATGGATGCATATTTTTTGGTATTCCCACCCCTTCATCTTTAATAGAAATATTTATTGAATTTTTATTGGTGTTAAATGCCAGCTTTATCTCAACCGTAGAATTTCTCGGTGAATATTTAAAGGCATTGCTTAATATATTAAATATCACTATATCAAACTTCTCGCAATCTATCCATGCTTCAGTATTATCGATCTGTGATATGAAATCTGTTTTGATATGTTTTTTTTCACTGATAAGTTCAAAATTTTTAATTACATCTTCAATGAAATCCTTAACTATGACCTTCCTGACTTTAAGCCTGAGCTTTTCATTCTGGATCTTCCTGAAATCAAGCAGCTGGTTTATCAGGCGCATCATCCGTGAACCGTTTTTATACATAAGCTCAATGTTGTGGCTGATGCGGGCGGGCAGCTTCCTGAAATTACGTATATCCGTGAGCGGCCCCATTATTAAGGTTAAGGGTGTACGCAGCTCATGCGAAATATTTGTGAAGAACTTCAGTTTTATCTCATTCACTTTTCTTTCAACCCTGAGGTTATTTCTCATTCTCAAATACCTTATAAAGATCCTGCGTGTTATTTCTGCAAGTAATGCCGCAATAATAACATAAATAAGATAGGCCAGCTTAGTTCTCCACCAGGGAGGGTTGATCTTTATAATTATTTTTTCAGGTGTTTCATTCCATGTCCCGTCCCAGTTTGCCGCCTTCAGGTAAAACGTATATTTCCCCGGAGAAAGGTTCGTATAGGTTGCTTTCCGCTGGTTGCCAACATAATTCCAGGTATCATCAAAAGGCTTTAACATAAAAGCATATTCATTTTTCCCGGGGTCAAAATAACTCAATGCCGCATATGAAATGCTGAAGCTGGATTGATCATACTTTAAGGTTATTTGCCTGCTGTATTCTATTGTTCTTTCAAGAGGCGAATTCTCGCTATGTATATCAATATCTTTATTCTGAAGCTGAAAATTTGTGAAAACAACCGAAGGTTTATACTTTGTCTGCTTAAGGTTATCAGGATTTATAATCAGGGCTCCCCTGGTATTGCCAAAAATCAGTTGGCTGCCCCTTGTTCTGATGCAGGTATTCTCAGAGAATTTGTCAGATATCAGTCCGTTGTTCTCATCATAATTTTCAAATGTATTATCCTGAGGATTGTAACGTGATATCCCCTGTTCTGTGCTAAACCATAAAAATCCCTGGTTGTCCTCTACTATTCCAAATACAGCATCATTACATAACCCGTCAGAACTTGTAAAATGGTCAAAACGGAAAAGGCTGTCGCCGGCTTCTACCAGCTTGTTTACTCCACCGCCGAAAGTCCCGAACCATAGTATATCTGAGGAATTTTCGAAAATATGGATAATATCGTTGTAGCTCAGACTGTTTTTATTGTCAGGAGTATATATGAAATTTATGAAACTGTCAGGAACAGCAGACCTGATGTCAGAAGTTGCAAGCAGGTTAATGCCGAATGTTGTCCCGGCCCATATCCTGCCCTTTGAATCCTCGAAGATCTGTCTGATGGCATCGCTGGATAAATTACTTGTCCCCGTATTTATCCTTTTAAAGTGAATTTTTCCCTGCCTGAAGTCATTTTTATCTATAATGTTTATACCTCCTCCATAGGTCCCTATCCACATCCTGTGATTCCGGTCCTCAATGATTGAATATACGGAGTTGCTGCTTAATGAGCTTGTGTCATTCGGTATATTTCTATATATGTTAAATCTTATTCCCCCGAAATTATTCCTGTAATACCGGAGAGGATTTACGCTTACGGCAATTCCCCCGCCTTTGGAACCCAGCCAGAGGTATCCTTCACTGTCCTGTATCATAGTATAGATATTATGTCCGGGCATGCTTCCCTTCACTGACGGGATATCACTGAAAGTATGTATCAATTCAAGGTTTTCATCATATATATAGATATTACCTGACTTCGACCCCATCCAAATATTGCCGTATGAATCCTGGAACATGCTTCTTACATAATTATCCATTGCATTCTTTATGTTTTCCCTAGGTATAACATTACTGAAGGCGGGGTTTGCAGGTATGATCTTATTTATGCCGCCTCTTGCCTGTCCCGTACCTATCCAAAGAATACCACTTTTATCATTTGCAAGGCAATGAACAAAATTCGAACTTATTGATGAAGGATCATACGGGTTATTCCTGAAGAAATGGAACCGGTCTATTTCCTTATCATATAACGCAAGGCCCGCACCATGCAACCCAATCCACAGGTTGCCCTCCACATCTTCATATATGAATTCCCTTTCATCATCAACAAGCGGCTGAATATCTTCAGGAGTAAGTGTGTAAAATAATATTTTCCTGTTCGTATTTATTTTATGTATCCCGTAATCCGCAGTTGTAATCCAGATATTTTTATCTCTGTCAATATATAGATCCCTGGCCGGACTGTTCAGTATAAATTCATTCTGAACATCTCCCTGTTTACTATAGAAGATGACCCTGCCATCCTCAAGGCCGGCCATCACTGTATTGCCGGCGTAGTTTTTTAAAATATTTATTTTACACCTGGTTATGCAGTCAGGCTTTTTTACATACACAAACTCCCTGATCTTACCATCGAACCTGATTATGCTTCCGTCCTGTGTGCCAAACCAGATATTGTCTTCAAGGGTATCGGAACATATGAACTGCTTATCTATAAAATAATGTTCGAAAGAATAAACTTTCTCCTTTACCAAAGATGCTTTCAACATATTCAGTCCCTTTTTTGCGCCGAACCATACATTACCCGACATATCCTTTTGTATGAAAAAGATAGAATTGTTTGTTATTGTATGTGTTCCCCTGCTTAAGAACTGTCGTGTATTATATCCATGTATTTCCGAATCGTACTGAAGAACATATATTCCCGACTGGCTTGAGCCCAACCATATCTCGTCATCAGAAATCTGAGTAAAAACGGTCATCCTGCTAAACTTCTCCTCTTCGGACGATTTATAGAACGGGAAAGTATAAAATTCATCTTTTGTCCTGTCAAGATACTGGTAATAACCATTGTAAGTTTCAACCCACAGGAAACTTCTGCTATCTTCCCGGATACTTGATATCCTGTTGTTGGTAAGTGAATATTCATCAAAGATCCTTGATTTATATATTTTGAATGAATACCCGTCATAGCGGTTTAGTCCGTTCATGGTCCCAAACCACATATAACCCTCCTTATCGCAATATATTGAAATTACCGAGCTTTCTGAAAGTCCGTCCT
>CAZBUF010000582.1:0-3959 GCA_964495025.1 uncultured Bacteroidales bacterium
TATCTCCCTTGCCATAAATACGTCAATGGTGTCGGTTGAGGTACATCCGTATATATTCGTTCCGTATACGACATATTGCTGATGGACAGTCTGGGGGGTTACATATGTCCCCTGCGTTATGGTATCGCTTAATCCTGCCGAAGGCATCCATAAATATGAGGCAAAGTCAGGTGTGGCAGCTATCAGGTATGATTCTCCCTGGATAAGGTACAATGCTGTATCTATATTTAATTCCTCTGATGGGTCATATATGCTGATGCTATCCATAGGATATACAAAAATTCTGACAGTATCGCTGTCCCAGCAAATTCCGTGATATACGGTAAGCACGAACTGAGTGGTATCCCGGATGGTCACAACAGGATCTAATATTGTCGAATCGTCAAGCGCTATACCGGGTGTCCATAAATAACTTACGCCTCTGGCACTGAAACCGTTTAAAGTATATGATTCACCGGGACATATGCTTCCGTCAAATCCTGCATCCACATCAACAGAATCCAGCACCAGTACATTATATCCTTCTGCTGCAGTACATGATGAATCATCAGTGACCTGTACTTCATAATAACCAGGGCCTATATCATATAAGCTGATATCAGTTGAAAAGGGGATTGAATTTCTGTACCATTGATAGCTGAAACCTCCTACTCCTCCGATGGCAGATAATTCAATTGATCCGTCAATGATATATTTTGCACACGACGTATTTGTAACAACAGTGTTTAGCTCAATGACAGGCGGTTCAGTTATTGTTAATACCGTATCAAACTCACTGCCTGCGGGATCTTCAATATGCAGGTAATATATATCAGCCCCTAATGTGCCGGCAAAACTGCCATTGAAGGAACCTACTAATGTATATTCAAGCGTATCTGTTGAATACATCATCGTAACATTAAATGGAGGGGATGTTCCAGGCGGCATAATGAAGAAGTCAAATCCTCCGTCAGTATAACCGTAGCATGTTACATTTTCAAATCCGGAAATAAGGACATTTAATTCACTTTCTGTGATTTCTGTTAAATCAGTAATAAAACATCCCAGTGTGTCCTCTACAAGAATTTCATAAACACCGGCATCAAGTCCGTCAAAAAATCCTGTTTTATTTGTTGTGGTATCCTCATCAATGATTATTGAGTATGTATATCCGGGGGTACCACCTGAAGCTGTCATGGTTATTGTTCCCGGATTTTCACCCATAACCGGGGTTGTTATAACAGATTCCAGGATAATCTGCGGCGGCTGGCCAATAGTTATTGTATCAAGAACAACAACACAGCCCAGGGAGTCTCTGATATACAAGGTGTCGCTGCCGCCAGGGAGCGAGGAGAATAAATTACCGGATTGATATATTGAATCCTGCAGGGCATATGAGAAATAGTTCCATCCGCCTGAAGCTTCAACATATAACGAACCGTTGCTGTCACCATAACATCCTGTAACATCTGTTATTGACAGGCTGTCAACAGAAATTGGCAGCGGGTCGGAAAGAATCACGGGATTGTCAGCATAAGCCGTTTCACACATATTTTTATCCCTTACCGTAACATTATATGAATTGGCTGACAAGGCTGTGTAAACCAGTGTCTGGGTGTATGGACCTCCGTTTAGTGAACTCTGGTATGGCCATGTCCCTCCCAGTACCGTTATACTTAGTCCGCCAGTGCCTCCGTTACAAATGATCTCAGATATCTGAACAGTATCAATAATAACAGGTGTGGGCTGTGCAATTTCAATGTTGCTGATAATTATCGTGTCGCAGGATCTGGAATCCGTAAAACTTATTTCATATGTTCCCGGTGACAGGCTTTCAAATAATCCGTCGTTGTTGATCTCAGCGCCGGGGTTAATCCAGTAGGTATATTGAGGGGTACCTCCTGTTGCCGATACATCTATCAGTCCGTCGTCCATGCCTGTGCATGATACACTGTCAATATTAATATTACTTAGTGCCAGGAGTGTGGGTTCAAAAATAAATATAAGTGAATCATTTGGTGAACAGCCGCTGGCATCTTCGATATGTATTACATATGTCCCTCCCGGCAGGTTTTCCCATCTGCCCGAGTCAACCACCAATGAAGGAATATCACCGGGCAGGAGAGTATAGGTAAACAATCCTGTACCTCCCGATGCTTTGGCTGCTATTATTCCATCACTGTCTCCGCTGCAGTTAATCGAATCAGTATATAATATGTTATCAATCACAATTTCAGGCGGAGCTGTAACTTCAACGGTTGCAACTGCCAGGCATCCCATATCATCAGTTACTGTAACCGAATACGTACCTTCACATAACAGGACATTATCCGTGCCGTTTCCTCCTGCCGGTGGCGGGCTCCAGTAATAGTCAACATAGGGAGGAGTACCTCCTACAACATTAACAATGCCGTTGGCATCACATGCCCCGTAACAGCTTGTACGCAATCCAAGTGGCACCAGATATGATGTTTTTGCCGGTTCAAGGATCGGGATATCAACAGTATCCGAATCAAAAAGAACAGTACTGACAAGGCCTGTGTAGGCAGTATCAATAAATGATATGCTTGCATAGATAAGTGAGCCGTCAATACCTCCCCTGTTATTTGCAGTGTCCTTAAGTTGCAATGCCCAGCCGCCTTCTGCAGGGTTCATGCCGTACAGCACGGTCCAGTCTCCTGTTGCGGCAAAATTACCTGACAAAGGAGTAGGTTCCGAACAAACATCCAGCGTATCTGCAATAGGCAGCTCAGTTGTAAAACAGAGATCATTAACATCACTTCCGAGGTTACATATTGCAAAGAAATCATACTCCATAGGCGCCTTTTTAAGCGTTACTGTTGTAAAGCCGTCAGGAGCAACAAGGTAATACCCGAGGTCCTGTATAACAAGATGATCAAATGTTGAAAGGCATACTTCTATTTCTGTATACTGTCCGATTGTAAAAGGTGCCGGTGCTCCTATGGCAGCTTGCAGCTGTGGTGGAATGATCAGCAGCATGGAATCTACAGCATTTGAGCAGCCTGCATATCCGATTGCTTCCATATAAAGTGTGACAGAGCCATTTGACCTGTCAGAGATACCGGGAGTATACAGGGGGTTCAGTATTTCAAAGTCATCATAGAATCCGTCGCCTGATGTGGTCCATATAATGCCGCTGCACCTTGCAGTATCGGAACCTGTAATCATATAGGTTGAATCATAACATATTGAAGCATCCGGACCGGCATAAGCCAATGGCGGATCATACCATATTATCAGCCTTGTATCTGTTGAGTCAAGGCAGCCATTTGCAGCTGTCAGTGTGAGTGATGCGGTAAATGAACCTGATACCAGGAAGGGCGTGAATATTGCCAGTGCCGGATCAGCATTCTGTGTCCATGTGCCCAGAGCGCCGCCTCCGCTCCATGTTGGAATGCCGCTGTATGTACCTGTTGCGGTAGCACCTGTCATGGGTATGGCAGCTGTTCCTGTGCATGATGATATATCTGCTCCTGCATCGGGTACCGGTTGTGTTCCCCATGTAATGACCCTTATATCTGTTGCATTGGAGCATCCGTTGGTGCCGGTAAGTGTCAGTGTTGCAGTAAATGATCCTGAAGCAGTGGCAGGTGTAAATGTAGCGAGTGCGGGATTAACGTTTTGAGTCCATACACCAAGCAGGGCACCTCCGCTCCATGCCGGAAGGCCGCTATATGTACCTGTTGCAGTAGCCCCTGTCATGGGTATTGCTGCTGTTCCGGTACATGTGGTAATATCTGATCCTGCATTGGCCACAGGCTGTGTTCCCCATGTAATAACTCTTGTATCCGTATCGCCGGAGCAGCCATTGGCGCCTGTAAGAGTTAAGGTGGCAGTGAACGATCCTGACGCGGTAGCTGGAGTATATCTGCCGAGTGCCGGATCAGCATTCTGTGTCCAGGAGCCAAATGCAGCGCCACCGCTCCATATGGGATTACCGCTGTATGTTCCTGTTGCGG